>NZ_KV787015.1:0-527 GCF_001806975.1 Aerococcus sp. HMSC10H05 | reverse complement strand
TATTTAAGGGAAAAGAGGTGACAAGATGCAGTTAACGAAAACGATTAAAGTGCAATTATACCCAAGTGTTAGTGATATTGAAAAATTCGAAGAAACCCAACAACAGTTCTTAAACGCTTGTAATTTTGTTTCGACATATATCTTTGACCATGAATTTGAATTAGGTCAAACGACTTTGCACAACGCCTTGTATCATCAGATACGTCAGGATTTTGGGCTGCAATCGCAAATGGCCCAGTCCGTAATGCGTACGGTAATCGCAAGATATAAGACCGTGAAAACACAGTTTAAACAAAAACCTAAGCGTTATAAAGATATCCATACAGGTAAATATCATACGCTATATAAAGACCTTTACCATTTAACGAAACCCCTAGGGTTTAAGCAACCAGTCGCTGTGTTCGTACGTAATCGTAACTACGCTTATCATCAAGACGATACCTATTCACTGACGACCAATCAAGGACGAATTAAAGTGTCTTGTGATAAGCAACATATCGCTTATCTTCAACAATTTAGCCAGAATG
>NZ_KV787014.1:0-12695 GCF_001806975.1 Aerococcus sp. HMSC10H05 | reverse complement strand
ACTGCATCTTGTCACCTCTTTTCACTTAAATAAATTATACCCTCTATTTAGAAAAAACATAAACGATAACCTAGTAAAATCAAAAAAGAGCTGTCAGCTAATACCTAGGAGGCATTAGCTGACAGCTCGTAAATGAACATTTATTACTTGCGAATTTGTCCGTCGCCATATATGACATACTTATAGGTGGTTAAAGCTTCAATACCCATAGGTCCACGGGCATGCAATTTCTGAGTAGAAATACCGATTTCTCCACCAAAACCAAATTTATCGCCATCAGTAAAGCGAGAGGAAGCATTCACAACGACTGCAGCAGCGTCAATATCATCAACGAATTGGCGTGCTACTGAGTAGTCTTGTGTCACAATGACTTCAGTATGCGCTGATGAATAGGTTCGAATATGTTCCACCGCTTCTTCGTAGTTAGCGGTTACTTTTATAGCAATCTCGTAGGCTAAGAATTCTGTTGCATAATCTTCTTCACTTACTGGTAGTATATCTATCTTTCCTTGTAAGATGTCACGTGTTCTTTGGTCACCATGGATAATGACATTATCGGCTTTAAAGGATTCGACAATTTGCGGTAAAAAGGCTTCCGCAATCTTCTCATCTACCAACAGATTCTCTACAGCATTACATACCGAAACGCGTTGTAGCTTCCCATTTTTCAAAATAGCTAAAGCTTTGTCTAAATCAGCCGCTTCATGAACATAAAGGTGGTCATTACCAACACCAGTTTCGATTGTTGGAACAGTTGCATTCTTTACAACATTTTCAATCAATGCCGTACCACCACGTGGGATTAAAACATCTAAGTATTGGTTCATTTGCATAAACTGAGTCGCTAAGGCACGGTCTGGATTATCAATAAAGTTGACGGCATTAGTTGTCACATCTGCTTCAGCTAAACCAGCTTTAATAGCTTTAATAATGGCTAAATTAGTTTGGATGGTTTCACTACCACCACGTAAAATCACTGCATTCCCAGCTTTAAAAGTGAGCGCAGTTGCATCTGCAGTCACATTAGGACGTGATTCAAAAATAATGCCGATAACGCCAAGAGGTACACGCTTCTTGCCAATTTCGATGCCATCTTCTGTAAACCACATTTCATCAGTTTGGCCAATGATATCCGGCAAGTTTGCCACCTTTTCAAAGCCGGCGGCCATGTCGTCAATTCGACTTTCAGTTAACGTCATACGTTCAATAAAGCTCTCAGGTCGTTTACCAGCCTCTCGTGTATGATCAATATCTGCTTGGTTGGCAGCTAAAATATCGGTTTGACTAGCGCGCAAATGTTTCGCCATCGACACTAAGGCAGTATTTTTTTGTTGGCTAGATAACTTGCCTAGTTGTCGTGAAGCAACTTTTGCAGCTTTACCAAGCGTGATTAAACCTTGTGCATCAATCATGTCTGTACCTCCATTACATTAGAATTATGAGTGTTTTCTCATATTTTGCATTCATTATAACCCTTTTTTATAGTAAAGGCTATTAGATTTGTTTATTTTGGCATGAAAAGTGTCCCGATAGATTGGCCTTTAACCAGGTCGAGAATCTGCATTGGGTCTTCAGATGACATAATTACCGTCATTTGGCCATCTTTTAAAGCTTCATTTGCAGCGATTAATTTTGTTTCCATTCCCCCCGTTGAAAAGGCCGATACGTCGCCTTTTGCCATATCCATCAAGTGATCTGTCACTTCATGAAGGACATCAAATCTAACAGCATCCGGATTTCGTTTTGGATTATCATCATAGAAACCATCAACATCTGTTAGAAAAATTAATAAATCTGCATCCATAGTTGACGCAACTAAGGCAGATAGGGTGTCGTTATCACCAAAACGGGTTTGGTGATCCATTTCATCTACAGCAACAGCATCATTTTCATTGATAATCGGTAAGATTTTTTGGCCTAGTAAAGCGTTCATAGCATTTTTGTAGTTATTGTAAGAGTCGGGGAAATCGATAATATCTCGCGTTAATAAGATTTGACCGATATATTGATTGTAGTAATTAAAAGACCGACTATATAAGTTCATTAAAGCTACCTGACCAACAGCGGCTGTTGCTTGCTGTGAAGCCATATCGGTAGGTCGAGTCGTTAAACCCATTTTGACTGAACCGACCCCAATTGCACCTGAGGTTACTAGAATGACTTCTTTACCTTCTTGGATTAAGGTAGAAAGTGCTAAGGCTAGGCGGTCAATCCGATAATAATTGATTTGATTTTGGCTATTTAAAAGCGAATGTGTCCCAATTTTGACAACAATTCTCTTTGCATTTAAAATTCCTTCACGATTCATTTTTTTCATCCTTATCTAAAAGTGGTATATTAGAAGTAGTTTTTAATTTTTTAAATCTAATTGAAATCATACGCAATTATTATAACATAGAGTATGGTTGAGAATCAGATATACCAAAAAATGGGAACAGTAGGGAGTGACTTAAGTGTCAAAAATCAATATCAGTCTATTTAAT
The DNA here is from genome assembly GCF_001806975.1 of Aerococcus sp. HMSC10H05. NCBI lineage: Bacteria > Bacillati > Bacillota > Bacilli > Lactobacillales > Aerococcaceae > Aerococcus > Aerococcus sp. HMSC10H05. The sequence goes on along the minus strand of NZ_KV787014.1, from coordinate 10,212 downwards.
AAAGCATATATCGCTGTTGTATTGGCCTTTATCTTGGTTATTGCAGCCTATGATATCAACTATAGAAAGACCAATGCAGGTGGAGAAATTGCCAGTAACCAAATAGTAAATACTAAGCAAGGAACAGACAGAACTACTGACCAGACAAGTGCTAATGAGGATGCAGAAAAAAGGGATGAAGCACGGAAAGCTGAATTAGCAGAAACCATTACTACACCAGTCGCATCAAATGCCACTACCGAAGAAGAAGCAAGTCAAATGGCGGAGTTTTCGGCTGACTATGTAGATGATATCCAAACTTATACCGTGAAAGAGATTGCATCAAATGTAGCGACTACTTTGGAACTGGACGAAACTAAAGCCTTAAGTCAATTGCTGACAGACTTACCTAAAGACGTAGACGTAGATGCTACACAATATCAATTAGTCAATAAACTGAACCCATTACTTACTGAACCAGTAATGGATTTCGCTTATGGAAATTCAGGGAAAGCATATAATGCGCTAATCACAGATGCTTATACTGCTTTAGTTGCTGGTGCTTCTAATGACGGATATACACTTGCTACGATTTCTGCCCATCGAACAATTGCTTACCAAGCACAAAATGTGGAGAATGGGTATCAAAATTACTTAGCCCAAGGTTATTCAGAAGCAGGAGCGCGTGACTTAACAAATGCTTATTTTGCACCAGCCCAAGCTAGTGAGCATTCAACTGGACTAGCTTTCGACTGGTTAGGCACTGAATGGACAGCTATAGGTGGCGGTTTAGATGAGCGTTATGCAGACCAACCTTCAGCTCAATGGTTAGTAGAGAATGCCCAAGATTATGGTTTTATTTTACGTTACCCACAAGGAAAAGAGCAGGTAACAGGATATAGTTTTGAACCATGGCACTATCGTTATGTCGGCGTAGAAGCTGCCCAATACATCACTAAATATAATCTCACATTAGAAGAATTTCTAGCCCTAGTAAACTATCAAACAGCATTGACAGAGGAAGGGTTAACTTAAAGGGTAGACTGAGTTGTTCACAAATTAAAAAAGCGCCCGAACATCATAATCGGGCGCTTTTGCTGTATATTTTTAGAAATTAAAGTCCATAGTTGCGAAGTAGTCTTCTGGTGTTTCAGGACGACGGATCTGTTTGAATGACCCGTCTTCTTTTAACATGACTTCAGCCGAACGTAATTTGGCATTGTATTGATATCCCATTGATGCACCGTGTGCGCCAGCATCGTGAATCCAGATGTAATCACCGACATTTGTTTTTGGTAGTTGACGATCGATAGCAAATTTATCATTATTTTCACATAAACCACCAGTCACATCATAGATTTGATCAGCAGTCTCATCTTCTTTCCCTAAAACGGAAATATGGTGATAAGCACCATACATAGCTGGGCGTAATAAGTCAGAAGCAGAAGCGTCTAAACCTAAGTAATCCTTATAAGTGTTTTTTTCATGTAATACTTTAGCGACTAAACCACCATTTTCAGCTAACATCCACCGACCTAATTCTGTAAAGATAGCAACATTCCCTAAGCCAGCTGGTGTCATGATATCTTCATATGCTTGGCGAACACCTTCACCAATGATATCGATGTCTGCAGGTGTTTCTTCAGGTTTATAAGCAACCCCAACACCACCAGAAAGGTTGATGAAAGCAATATTTAAATCAGTTTGATCTTTTAATTCCACAGCTAATTCAAATAAAGTACGGGCTAATTTAGGATAGTATGCATTTGAAGTAGAACCTGAAACTAAGAAAGAGTGGATACCAATATTTTTCACGCCGTAGTCAGCTAATTTTTGGAAAGCTTCACGGGTTTGTTGAGGTGTCATACCGTATTTGGCGTCACCAGGGTTATCCATAATGCCGTTAGCTACTTCAAAGGTACCACCCGGATTATAACGGATACAAACTGTTTCCGGGAATTCTCCAACATGTTCTTTAAAGAAATCAATATGGGTAATATCATCAAAGTTGATAATCGCACCTAACTCAGCAGCTTTTTTGAAGTCAGCTGCGGGGGTAACGTTAGATGAGAACATAATATCGTGACCTGAAAAGCCAACTTTATCTGCTAGTACAAGTTCAGTATAAGTTGCGCAATCCACGCCCATGCCTTCTTCTTGCATAATTTTTAATACATGTGGGTTAGGGGTCGCCTTAACAGCAAAGTATTCATGGAAGTTAGGGTTCCATGAGAAAGCTTTTTTTAAGCGACGACAGCGGTCACGAATGCCTGCTTCGTCATATAGGTGGAAAGGTGTTGGGATTTCAGCGGCAATTTCTTCAACTTTTGCCAAAGTAGTAAATGGACGTTTGTTTTGCATGAATAATTTTCTCCTTTAAATTTAATCTTACGCTCATTATGAAGAAAAAGCCTTCTTAATGCAAGTTTAGAATCCCTATATAGTAGCGACCTAATGAAAAAGGCTATAAAATATATAAAAATGAAAAATCTATGTGAATTAGCTTGACAATTTTTTTATTTAAATCTATGATAATGCTAATGAAAGACGCAACTGTATGAATTATAGCACTATTCGAAAGGGATTTTTAAAAAATGAAAATACATAGCCTACATACGAATAATCGCTTTTACTTTAGCTATTTTAGGTAGTTTGTATTTATGAAATCTGTTTTAAGATCATAGATACAAACGTCAGTAAACAACTGAACCGTATCTATGATGGCTAAACATTTTGTTGCGTAACAAGTGGCCACGTAGAGATAAAATCTATTGTGGCAAGCTATTTATTTCTAGCGCTATAAGCACCTATTTAGATTTTATCTGGATAGGTGCTTTTTTCTTTGGATTAATGAGATAAAGGGGAGTAAAAAATGAAAAAAATAAGCTTAAAGAAAAGCTTGCTAGTATTCATAGCGAGTTTAGCTATTATAGTAGCTGGCTGTCAGCGTACTGAAGATAATAATATTTTAGATATTGGTATATTGTCCATTATGGACCATAATTCCTTAAACGATGCTGAGCAAGGCTTCATCGATGGAATGACGGCATTGGGTTATGAGGAAGGTGTCGATGTTACTTACCACCGGATGAATGCGCAAGGTCAACAAGCAAATTTATATCCAATGGCAGGGCAATTATTGAAAAATGCCGAATTGGTTTTAGGTATTGGAACACCAACTATTCAAGCTTTAGCCGTTACGGAAGAGGAGAAGCCACTCCTTTTTACTGCTGTCACAGATCCAATATCGGCAGGACTAGCAGAATCGCTAAGCGCATCAGGGCGCAATGTTACTGGAACTAGCGACCAGATGCCAGTTGAAAAGCAAGTTGAGCTGTTAATTTCAATTAAGCCTGAAGCCGAAAAGGTAGGTATTATCTACAATACGGGTGAAGTCAATTCACAAATCCAAGCAGAACAAGCCAAGGAGGCCATTCTAGCTGCAGGGAAAACACCAGTTATTCGTACGGTAACTTCAACGAATGATGTGCAACAAGCTTTGAATTCCGTTATGTCAGATGTCGAATTACTTTATGTCCCAACAGATAATATTATGGCTGGTGCAGCTTCAACTGTTGGTGCAGTTTCAGAACAATATCAAGTGCCAGTTGTTGCTGGATCAATTGATCAAATTGAAGATGGTGGGTTAGCAACTTACTCACTAAACTACTATGAATTGGGCCGTCAAACAGCAGAAATGGCTGTACGGGTAATTGAGGGAGAAGATCCTTCGACCATGCCAATTGAGCAAGCAAAAGAATTGGAATTATTTGTAAACGAAGATATGGCGGAAGCATTGGGGATCGATCCTGATAGCATCCAAGTGGCAAAATAAGAGAAAAGAGAGGGTTTCAATATGAGTGTGATTTTAGGCAGTATATCAGAAGGTTTATTGTGGGGATTATTAGCTATGGGGGTCTACTTGACTTACCGGATCCTAAATGTTGCGGATATGACAGTTGAAGGTTCATTTGCCTTAGGTGCTTCCTTAGTTTCACGATTAATTTTTGAATTTGCGATGGCACCATGGCTTGCCACGTTATTGTCTTTTGTAATAGGTGCTAGTGCCGGCTTAATTACAGGTTTATTACATACAAAATTGAAAGTTCCGGCATTAATTGCTTCGATTATTACAATGACTGGGTTATACTCCATCAACCTACGAATTCTAGGTCAAGCAAACTTACCTTTATTGAGTCAAAATACTTTAGTCACCCAAATGCGTCAATTCATCCAAGATAAAACATTAGCTGTGATTGTCATTGGGATCATTATAGTTGTTGCTATCGTCGCATTATTAAAATGGTTCTTTGACACACAAATTGGTTTAGCTATTCGTGCAACAGGAGACAACTACATGATGAGTGAAGCGAATGGGATTAATACTGACTGGACCAAGATTATTGGCTTTATGGTAGCCAATGGATTGGTTGGGTTATCTGGTGGCTTACTTACGCAAAATAATGGGTATGCCGATGTAAATATGGGGGTAGGTGCGATGGTTATTGGTCTAGCCTCAGTCGTCATTGGAGAAGCGATTGGTAAGAATTTAACTTTTGTGAAACGTCTATTAGCCATTGTACTTGGATCAATTATTTACCGAATGCTATTACTACTAGTGTTAGAATTAAACTTCAATCCAAACGACGTCCGTTTATTCTCAGCTTTAATTCTAGCGATAGCACTTGGTGTACCAGCAGTACGTAAACATGGGAAGAAAGTTGTAAAGAACTCACTTACAAGCAAGGAAGCATAGGATAGAGGGGAGAATGACCAATGACTAGCGTATTAACATTAGAAAACATCCATAAAACTTTTGAAGCCAAAACACCAAATGAAAACCACGTATTAAAAGGTATTGATTTAGAAGTAGAAAAAGGCGATTTCATTACCATAATTGGGGGTAATGGGGCAGGTAAATCAACTTTTTTAAATTCAATTGCTGGTTCACTGTTAGTTGACCAAGGATCTATTAAGATTGAAGATAAAGATGTTACGAGTTTGACAGCGAATAAACGTGCAGGATTGATATCACGCGTATTCCAAGACACCCGCATGGGGACTGCTAGTCGATTAACCATCGAAGAAAATATGGCCATTGCAGACCGCCGCGGACATAAATTTGGCTTTGGTCGAGGCGTCAACAATAAGCAACGTGAGGCTTTTAAAGAAGCTTTGAAATTATTAGATCTCGGCTTAGAAAATAGATTAACGGCTGAAGTTGGTTTATTATCTGGTGGACAACGACAAGCGTTAACTTTACTGATGGCTACACTGAAAAAGCCAAAGGTCTTACTACTAGATGAGCATACAGCAGCCTTAGACCCCAAGACATCTGATATGGTATTAAAATTAACTGAAGAAGTGATTGAACGCGACCAATTAACAGCGCTGATGATTACCCATGATATGGAACAGGCAATTCAAATGGGTAACCGGTTATTAATGATGGATAATGGAAGAATCTTGATTGATATTCGTGGTGAAGAGAAGAAACAACTGACTGTACAACAATTATTAGATATGTTCAAAAAGCAATCAGGTAGAGCATTAAACGATGATGCTTTAATACTTGCTTAAGTTAGACAACTATATACCAATAAAATCTGTCATGAATAGATATTCATACAAAAAAACCATCAAGCATCTTAAAATGTGCTTGATGGTTTTCTCATTTAAAGCAAATTATTTTGCTTCGATTTCATATTTTTCACCGATTGCTGCTAAACGTGCTTCGATTTCATCGTGTGACCAACCTTTAGCTTGTACATAGCGATTGCGTGGATGAACACGACAATCGTGTGTACAACCACCAAGATATTTTTCTTGGTTTTCTTCAGAGGCTAAGATTTGCTTATTACATTCTGGGTTACCACAGTTTACGTAACGTTCACAAGGGCTACCGTCGAAGTAGTCTTTACCAACGATTGAAGGATCTACACGGTTGATAGGGACTGAAATACGTTCATCAAAGACATACATCTTACCTTCCCATAAATCCCCACGTGTTTCCTCATCTTGACCATAGTTTTCAATACCACCATTTAACTGGCTAACATTTTCGATCCCTTCGCGAATCATCCAACCTGAAAATTTTTCGCAACGAACACCACCAGTGCAGTACACAAGAACTTTTTTGTCCATGAACTTTTCTTTATTTTCACGAACCCATTCAGGCAACTCGCGGAAGTTACGGATGTCGGGGCGAATGGCACCTTTGAAGTGACCAAGATCATACTCATAATCATTTCGTGTATCCAATAGCACAACATCTTCATCTAACATAGCTTCACGGAAATCAGCTGGGTCTAAATGCGTACCAGTTAATTCATTAGGATTTAGATCATCTTCTAAGTTTAAAGAAACAATTTCTTTGCGGTAACGTACAAACATTTTCTTATGTGCATAGTCATCCGCTTCATTAATTTTGAACCAAAGGTCAGAAAATTCTGGCATCGCATGCATATGATCCATATAGCGTTTTGTCACTTCAACTGGACCTGAAACAGTACCATTAATACCTTCTTCGCTAATCAAAATCCGACCTTTTAAGCCGATTGACTTACAGAATTGTAATTCGTCTTTTGCGAACTGTTCGGCATCTTTAATCGGTACGTATTTATAATAAAGTAGTACCTGGAAATCATTATTACTCATTTTTTATTCCTCCATCATATTGCAGGTATGACTGCGAGTTTTTTACGGATTACATTATAAGACATAAACTAGCAACAAACAAGTACTATATTTGTTTCATAAGTTTAAAAAAGCGGACAAGTCTATTTTTACAGCTATAAAACATGCTATAATGAGATAATGAAATATGGGTCGATTACATTTTTTCTTTGTAGATCGTTAGTAGAGGTTAGTTATGAATCATAAAGGAACCAAAACAATAGAAACTAAGCACCTATTGTTACGTAAATTCAAAATAAATGATGCCAAAGATATGTTCAAAAACTGGGCAGGTAATAGGTCAGATACAGCATTTGTTACCTGGGAGAAACACCAATCGGTTTCTGATAGTAAAGATTTGTTGGAGAAGTGGGACAAACGTAAAGATCGTAGTAAAACCTACAGATGGTGTATAGAAGAGAAAGCTTCTGGTGCAGCAATAGGTGAAATTGTTGTGACAGAAATACACAAAGATACCCAAGCTGCAGACTTGGCATTCTGTATGGGGAAAGCTTATAAAAATAAAGGGTTAGCCAAAGAAGCCCTAGAAACTATTGTGCATTTTCTTTTCAAAGAAGTACAAATGAAGCGTCTATCATTCGATCAAGATAGCCGTAATACTGCAGATAGAGAACTTGCTACTGCGTTAAACTTTGAATATGAAGGACTACAAAAAGCAGCCTTAGCGAATAATTCAGGCATTTCAGATAAGGCCTTATATGGCGCTATTAGACAAAATGGCAGCCAATCCAAATAAAAAGGTATGTGATATTTTCTATCACATACCTTTTTGTCGGCTACCAGTATTATAGCACTTTGTCTAAGAATGATTTTGTACGGTCATTTTGTGGATTGTTGAAGATAGTTTCAGGTTTACCTTCTTCAACGACATAACCACCATCCATAAAGATTACGCGGTCAGCAACTTCACGCGCAAAGCCCATTTCGTGTGTGACAACAACCATGGTCATACCTTCTTTAGCAAGGTCCTTCATAACGTTTAATACATCACCGACCATCTCAGGGTCAAGCGCTGATGTGGGTTCATCGAATAACATAATATCTGGATTCATTGCTAAAGCGCGGGCGATAGCTACACGTTGTTTTTGACCACCAGATAAGGAATTTGGAAAAGCTTCTGCTTTGTCAGCTAGTCCAACTTGTGCTAATAAAGACAAGGCTTGTTCTTTACTAGCGTCCTTTTGTGTCTTACCTAATTCTGTTGGTGCTAGCGTAATATTGTCCAAAACGCTTAAATGTGGAAATAAGTTAAAGTGTTGGAATACCATACCAATATTTTGACGCGCTTTATTAATGTCGATAGATTTGTCCGCAATATTTGTGCCATCAATTAAAACTTCTCCACCGTTGATCTCCTCTAAACGGTTTAAACAACGTAAGAATGTTGATTTACCAGATCCTGATGGACCGATAATGCAAACGACTTCACCTTGGTCGATAGTTAAATCGATACCTTTAAGTACCTCATTTTTACCAAAATTTTTCTTTAAATTATTTACAATAACTTTTGCAGTTGCTGTTGTTTCAGCCATTTTCTCATCCCTCTCGGATTTCATTCTTATTCATCTATTCGTATATTTTCGATTGATAAATTTAATGGTATTTTAATTTGAAATCGTCACTTTGTCAACTTTTATCACAAGGTTATCATTTAGCGATGACATTCGTATTCACTAATTGCTTGAAAAAGGGTATTTTGTTATATTTTGTATATTAGATTTGGCTAGAGAGGAAGGTAAAAAATTGAAAAAAGTGTTAAATGCTGTAGACATTCAGCAACTATTTGTCATAACATTGGGCACACTCAGCATGACGATTGGATTATATTTCTTCATGGTGCCTGATTCTTTGGTTGGTGGAGGTACAGGTGGTATGGCACAAGTTTTAGCGCCATTTATTCCGCTACCTTATTCAGTGATCCTTTTTGCGATTAATATCATTTTACTCGTTATTGGTATCGTGGTGATTGGAAAGGAATTTGGTGGTACAACCCTATACTCAGTGATCTTATATTCAGGTTTTTATGCCTTATTCGAACGATTTGTCCCAATTTCCGGGTCACTGGCAGATGATCCTTTAGTGAACTTAATTCTAGGGCAGGTCTTACTTTCAACAGGTGTAGGATTAGTTTTTAATGCTGGTGCGACGACAGGTGGAGTAGATATCATTGCGAAAATCATGAATATGTACTTGCCTGTGACCTTTGCTACTGGCGTAATGATCTCTGATTTAACGATTCTTTTAGCTAATATGCTGGTATTCGGGATCGAACGTGGGTTATATGCAACAATAGGTGTGCTATTAGGAAATGTAGTGATTGATCGCGTCATTACAGGGGGCTCTGCCCGCTATAACGTGAACATCACCTCTGAGATTTCTGGACAAATTAACGATTTTATTTTAACAGATATAGGCCGGGCGACTACTATCTATAGTGCTAAGGGTGGTTATACGAAGAGGGCGCGGGCAGTGATTACAACAGTAGTTGACAGGGAAGAATTGTTACGTCTGAAAAATTTTGTTACTGAAATAGATAGCAATGCTTTTATGTATGTATCACCAGTATCTGAGGTTACGGGACGTGGCTTCTCCTTTGAAGTAAGGCCAAAACAGTCTAGAATTGCGAAAATAAGAGAACGAGCACTAAAAGGAAAGGAAGTTAACAATAATAAGAATTAATCATTTTATGTAATAATCATGTATAATAAGGCATATATCATTAAATGATTACAACATGAACGGAGGGCTAGTGTGAGAACAGATGAATTATATTCAAAGTTGATCAATTTAGGATTTATAGAAAACTACTATGTAGCTAGCAAAGAATACAAGGACGGGTCAAAGCATCGGATATTAAAAATTTATGATGATGATTCTAAACTAGCTGAAGTAGCTTTAGACCAACCATATATGATCCGTACAACCTATGAAGGGTTTGAGGCAAGAAATGAACTGGAGAAACAAGCCTTATTAAATTTACTCATCAACTATGCACAAACCCCAATCGAAAGCCGTCAATCAGCCCTATATTTTGCTTATTATCATGATTTAAATAATATTGTGCACTTCATTAAGCGTCTGCGAAACAAACGTTTAACAGACGATATGATTCCATTAGCGTATTTTACAACGTTAACACCAGAACAAAGGGAGAGTTTCTTATTCTCAATGTCAGAATTTGAGGATTTTCCAGAAGCATACCGACCGCGATTTACCCCAGATTCATTCGTAAAAGTTATTTCTTATGAAGAATTTTCACAAAATATCCATGATCGCTATAATTTGGATATGCCTGAAGAAGAACCATCTTACAGCAGGGCAGATGAAGAAGATGATAATGAAAGTATGAATAGCGAAGAAAACGGTCGGACAAATTTTAGTGAAATCCATGATGTTTTGGATTTTAGAAGAAATGATGAAGAGGATAAGCCTGAGTAAAATAAGAGATAAAAAAACAGAAGCACGGTATTTAGGATCTTTTTCCTAGATATCGTGCTTCTGCGTTTTATGGTTCTTTGTCAAATAGTGTTGGTGACC
>NZ_KV787013.1:0-8485 GCF_001806975.1 Aerococcus sp. HMSC10H05 | reverse complement strand
AGTTAGCGCCCATGCCGGGCGCACCAAAAAAAAGACATTTCCCACATAAGTGAGAAATGTCTTTTTGATTTGTATATGGGTTGGTACTGATTTTTTTGGAAATCTCTGTCCATACTGTATCCATATACAAATAAATTCGTAATAGCGCCAAAAATTAACGTTTTGGGAATTGTGGACTCTTACGAGCTTTCTTACGACCTGGTTGATTGGCATTTTATTTTAATAAATTTCAAAAACCTTTAATATCAATGGTTTTGAAGGTGTTTGCTTAAATATTATTTCATCCAATTTCAGTAAATTTCAATAGAATAGTGTGAACTTTTACCTAAAATAAGTAAAACCGAGCTAGAAAACACTAGAGTTCACACCATATTGTTTAAATAATCTAAAGCTTTATTTTTACTTTTTTTATATTCATCATTGCTTAACAATAATTTTTGAATCTCTAAATTTTTAAATTTAACTACATATAAAGCACCTTCAGATTTAATATAGATTGTTTCAAAATAATAGTCATAATCTCTTTTTTCAGAATAGAGATATGATAGAAAATCAGTCAAATTATCATCATCCATAAACTTGGTGTTTATATATAAATCTAGGCGATACTTTTGAAACGATTTCACTGTATTTATCTTTGAAATTTTTCTTTGATAGCTAGAAATTAAATCAATATAATCGCCCCAGAAAGATCCTACTGGAATTTTCCCAAAACCAGATTCATGCATGTCAAAACTAAATTTTTTCATATTAAAATAATCTTGCTCAGATAAGTTTTCCTTATTATACGCTTGCAGCATGTATCTCCATTGAGCTCTTCGTTCTGGTATCGTCGCACTAGTAATCTCAACACCGATATTCTTTTTATTATCAATAAAATCTGGACTTTCACTTTTTATCAAGCCTGAATATTTTTCTGGAAATAACAACTTCAAGATATTCATACTTATTAATTCTTCAAATTCATTTTGAATATTCATAAATATCCCCGCCTTGTACTCGTTATGAATTTTACTTTAATATTTAAAGACTCAACCCCGTAAACTTCTCTCCTAATGCTATCTCTCCTAATTGCTCAATCGTTCCCCGACTATCGTTAATTGTATAAAACGTCAATCCTTTGATTTTCAGACCATTTACGTCCTCTTCAAATACTAAGTCAGCTTCATGATTATTAATGTACATTAGGAGATCTTCTTTCCATGCTTCACGCTCTAAAAGATTAATCCCTTTTGGCTCAATGAATATTTGTAGATAGTGATCTGCATTCGCTAATAATAAAATAAAATCGGGTTGGAAAGCTTCAAAATGAACATCCGTTGTTTCTCGATCAAATTGATACAGCTTCAATTTTTCACTTTTCGCAGATTCACGATGCATATTTTCGTCCATACGTACTAGATAGACATCACTGTATTTTTCATTTAATTCAATTAATCGATCTTTTATTCGATCGATTAATTGTTGCTCAGTTTGATTGATAAAGGCTGAATCATATACAAAGAAATCTTCATTTTTATAATCTTGTCTACTTACATTCTGAGAAGCTCTAATATCAAATAACTTCATACGTCCTGTATCATAGTTCGGCTGACGCTTTCTATAATCACCGACAAATTCACGTATTGGATACCCTATAAATTTATTTGTTCCAATTTCTTTACGGTAACCTTGCTTGATTTGCTGTTCAACTTTGCGTAAATAAATTTCTAATACCTCTAATTTTTCTTCGGGTTTAAGCTTTTTTCTTCCCATGCTTCTAGGAACTACAGCATACAAGGTTCTATTGTTTAAGTTTAACCATGATTCACTCAAAAATTCTTGTCTTGATTTTAACAATGGAAGATATTCTTTTAAACGGGCAAAATGATAAAAAGAATTTCGATTCATCGCTTTCATAATTAATCTTAAATCTAATTGAATCGCTTTTTGGAAAGTATCTGAGAAATCTTCTTGGACCATAGCTGAATCATAATTATATTCTCTGGTGGTAAAGTGCCAATTAATAATAATATCTGAACGATTATCCACACCATATTTTGATAAATTGTCATAATGATCATCAGCAACAAGAACTCGTTCATTATAATAAATAGACCCTTTTTTCCAAATGTCCGTTTTCTTAAATGACGGTTTAACTTTAACTTCAATCAGTGGATTTTTCTTATCTTCTCCACTTGGTAGATTCATTTCATTTAATGATTCCACTAGATTTTTTAGATATTGAGGTTCATTGATTGTATGATAATGTAATGTTTCAAGTAGTAAACTGTCTGCACCATCTTCTTCAAAACGACGTTGATATGAAATTTTATTATCCAATCTAAACGGATTATATCTTGCTCCACGTCCAATAAGTTGTGCTTCAGCCATCGTTGATGTTTTCGTACCTTTAGCATTTTCAGTATCAGAAATCCGAACGATATCATACAAGTTCAGAACGTCCCAACCTTCTGTTAATTTTGCCACAGCAAAAATAACCCTATATAAATTCGAAGAATTCTCCAATGTATTTAAGGCTTCATATTGTCCTTTTTCAAGCATGTTGCCTCGATCTGTATCGTTCGCATTAATGATTCGCCCTTTAGAAAACTGACGTTTCATTTCTCGAACGATCTCTGGTATTTTATCAATGTTCGATAAATAGTATCGATAAGTTCTGTAAAGTGTTTCACTTTGTTCTTCTGAGTTTTCATCAAATCTCAATCGGATAAATGATTCAATCATGTCAGGGGTCAAATCTTCAATAAGATCTAAAAACTTACTCTCTGCTTGGTTTGAATCAATAATTTTTGGCGACTTGAATAAGATAACTGGCTTTATTTCAACATCATGCATTTCCTTCGCATATAATCGTCTGAATTCGCTCAATAATATGACGTTCATCATATTTTCTATATCTTTATTACTAGACTGAATTCTTCGGATGTTTTTAGAATAGCCGTCTAAGATATACCTATCTAAAGCATAGCGATAGATGATTTTATCTTTGTATTTCTGATATACTTGCTTATTCTCTAAATCGATTGTTGCTGTAAATTCTAATAAGCGATTCTCATTGTTTGCACCAAGTATAAGATCTATCGTTCTCTCCCATGATCGTTCATCTTCTTTTTCTTTCTTCGTACTTGCTGAATAATGATGTGCTTCATCAGCCAAAATAACAGTCTTATGTTTCTTATACTCCGTCAATCCCATTGTATTTTCTTTTTCAGTAAAGAGATCACTCGCAATCCCTTGAATGGTATCTAACTTGATATAGATGACGTTCTCTCTCATCGTAGTTGGGAATTGGCGAACCTGTTCGATACGTATCCGATTACCTTCGATCTCAATGGGGTGATTATATAAGTTTTTTATTGAATTAGTATCCGTTAGATTATCTATTGTTTTTTGTAGAACAGAATTTGTGTTAACGGTAAAGAGAAATCTTTGATATCCCTCTTCTTTAAATAGATACAAAATTAACCCTGCCATTAAATCAGTCTTCCCAGAGCCTGTTGCCATATTGAAAAGAACATGATTTGATTGCATGTATTTAAACTCTGTATTATTTAAAGCAAAGTGAAAGTAATGCAGAGCTCTATCTTGATAATAACGAAAACGATGCTTCATGTTGTCGTATATATATTGAGGAGTTTGATAGTTTAGAGTTCGTTCTTCTAAAGTTCCATCATATGCAGTTAAAGCATCTAAAAGAGGTAAACCTGATTTTTTAGCCAATAACATCATCCTCCTTATAGAATAACTGATTGAAGGCATAATCAGTATCTGATATTAAATCTCTGACATTCACATCATCGATTTCAGAATAATTATAATAGAGTTGATTCTTATCAATAACCTTCAATAGTAATTTCTTTCGCTCGTCAAGTGACGATTCTTCTTCAAGAATTTCTTCTAATGCTTCTAGATCTACTTTGAAATTTAGATCCACATTCTCCAACATGAGATGATATATCTTGAATAATTCCTCACTATCTTTTGCCTTGTATACTTGATCAATATAACCTTGACTCTTCTCCATTAATTCTGCGTAAACGAATGATCCTCCACCCTGCCAATCAACATCTTTAGAGATACCACCTTGTTCCCCTTCTATCACTTTTTGAAGTCGGGATATTGACACAGTATTAATGTAATCCATTTGTTCAATACCGATGAACCTGCGATTCATCTTCATCGCTACAGCTTGAGTCGTAGCAGATCCCATGAAGAAGTCTAATACTAAATCATCTTCATCTGTTGATATTTTTATCAAATTCATTAAAAGCTTTTCAGGCTTTGGAAAATCGAATAAGCGTTCACCGAATAGTTCTTGAATCTCTTTAGCACCTCTTTGATTCGTCCCAAATTCAGTTCCCCATTCATCATTAACGATTTTCCCCTTACTATCTTTCAAATAAATTTTTGTGTATGGTTGCTCGTCTCCACCAGTAGTCCAATATATTAATCCTTCTTTATCTAGTCTTTCAAAGTCTTCTTTTGTTTTCATCCAAGGACCTTTTAGAATATTACCTGATTTAGTTGTCACATCATAATAATGCTTTCCTCTTGTTTTATGTAGCAAAATTCCCCTTCTGAACTTTCCCCTTACATCCTCATACCTATATTCCTTAAGAGCAGAAGGACCTAAAGGTAATCTATTTAATTCAGTATCTGGATTTTTTCTATAAATGAGTATGTAATCTAATACATTCGCAAAATCTCCAATATTTGATTGATTATCACTTTTCCTCCAAGCTATTGCCGAAATAAAATTTTTGGGATTATTAGATACTTTAAAAATTTCATCCATAATTAATTTTAAATGTGCAAAACCATCTTTTCCAATTACTACAGACATTATTCCGTTATCTGATAATAAGTTATATGCTATCTCAATTCGATTAAACATGAAGGTGAGCCACGTGGATAACTTGAAGTTTGAATTATAGTTAAATGCATCTATATCTTTATTTGTCCAAAAATAATACGGAGGATCTATAATAATAGACTTTACTTCCGAATTGTACTTATGACTTATTGTATGCAATGCTAATAGATTGTTTCCTTTTATAATTAAATTATCTTCATCAGATATACTATCTATATCATGTACTCCGTCAACATCATATTTTTTAGCATTAACTAATATTTTCTTGTCTAACATTACGTCAATTTCTTCAGAGGCAATGACTTCATTATAGAAAGGTTCATCAGGCTTCAAATCGTCTTTTTCGACATCTTCTTTAGTCATTCCAGCCTTTAAGATGGTATCTTTGTACGAGAAATCTAATACCACTTCTGTTGATTCATCGATAAATCTTCCTCTTGAAGTTAGACCAATCTTCTTAGTGTATTTTGTGTGTGAATCCATCCAAAAGTCATCCATTTCGAATGTTTCAATTAATTTATTTATTTCAATTATCGTGTATTCCCCAAGATTCTTTGAGTAATGCTTTCGAACTAATGGATCATTTATTAATGCTAGCACTAGTTTTTCATCATACTTGTCAATATCCTCTATAACTTTTGACTTATTTAAATCCCCACTTATAAAGTATTTCTCTTCAAACTGACTTAATACAGAGTATAGTGCCTTCATAATTTTTGTATCCATTAAATCACTCCTATTTTATGATTCTCCTACATTATAGGTTAAGTTTCATTATTAGTCATGAGTAAGACAACATAATATCTTATTTATATAGGGGACCCCAAAAGTTAGACTAATTTTATGAGAGTTGACCAATCGGTCAGCTCTCTTCTTTTTATATCAATTATCCTTAATTCCTGTTGTCGACTTTACTTCTTATAAATTTCAATATGTCAAGAGTAGTAGCGAAGTGGCTCTTGATATATTGAAAATTTATAAGAGATTATTCGGAGACTATGGAATTAATAGCCATATGCTGCTCACGATATTGTATTGGACTGAGCCAACCAAGTTTCGCTTTGATTCGTTCTTCGTTATAGTATTCGATATATTTTGTTATAGCATTAGCTAATTCTTCAAAACTACGATAAGTTTCTCCATAATATATTTCTTGTTTGAGTATACTAAAAAAATTTTCCATTGGTGAATTATCGTAACAATTTCCTTTTCTGGACATACTTTGAAAGATACCATTATTTTTTAAAGTTTTTGCGTATTGCTTCATTTGATACGCCCACCCTTGATCTGAATGAAAGGTTCTTCTGAATTTACAGTCATTTGTTTGCTTTATAGCTGCTTTCAAGCCTTGCATCATACTTTCACCGTTAGGTTGTGCTGTTATTTGAAAACTGATAATTTCACTATTGAACAGATCCATATAGGGATCTAAATAAAGTTTGCCTGTTTGAGTGTTTCCTGACTTATCCATATACAAGTATTTGAACTCACTGGTATCAGTTGTAATCTTTTGATGTGGAATTGATGTATTAAAACGTCGTTTTAAACGATTTTTTGCTACTTTCCCAACTGTACCTTTATAAGAATTATACTTTCTGCTTTTCTTTGAAAATGACGTCACAAGAATATTCAATTCTCTCATTAAACGCAATACTTTCTTCCGATTAATATGATAACCCATTTCCTGTAATTTAGCCGTCATTCTCTTATATCCGAAGTCCTTATGTTTCTTTCTAAGCGCTAGTAATGCATCTTTGAAAATTTTATCTTTATCTGTGCGTTTGGATTGCTTCACTATATAATGATAGGTTGCCTTTGGAAAATCAACCACTCTTAAAATGTCTACTAATTTAAATTTATGTATGTGGTGGAGATTGTAGATCGCTTGAACTATTTGCTTCTTTGTTGCTGTTCCTCTGCTGCCCGCAATCTCCTCAATTCCTTTAAAAATTCATTCTCGATTCTTAGATCACGAATTTCTGCTTCTAACTTCTCTAAGCGTTCGATGCTTAGTGATTCCTGGGTTGTTTGCTGCTGTTTCGGATTAACTTTTTTGTCAGTCTTATTCTGTTTATTCACTTTTGGTAGTCTACCTTTCTGTTTAGATAAGCCATCGATGCCTTCCTTATAAAAAGTAGTATGCCAATTGCAAATCAAACTAGGATTATTCATTCCTAAGGAATTGGCTACTTCTCGATAGCTCATTTCTGTTGTTTCGTACAATTTTACAGCACTAAGTTTAAATTCAACAGTATAATCCGTCTTATTTCTAGATCGTTTAAGGCTCTCTATACCAAACTCCTTATAATTATTGACCCATCTTTTTACAATAGATTCATTTATATTAAATTTTTTAGCTATCGATGGATAGCTACCGTAATTTCCTAAGTAATATTTCACAACTTCTAATTTAAATTCTAGTGAATATTTTGCCATAAAAATAAACCCCCTAAAGTTAGATTTTTGGTCTAACTTTAGGGGGCCTCCACATTATTCTCTATGTGCTCTTTCATTTCGTCATTCATTTTATTTCTAAGTTTCCTTGACTGGATATAAAAATATTCAATGTACCTACGGAACTCTCGTTTTTTCAATGCTCTTTCAAATTTCATGATGAACTCTTCTTCATTGTGTAACACATACTCCTCATCATCAACTTTTGAGTTATACGCCTTATCATAATCCCTTAAAAATCTATTCATTCGTTTAGAATAGGATATTCTTTCGTTTTCAAAGTTGTGATTTGGATGGATATCATTTCGAATAGTCATTTTAAATTTGTCAAACAAAGTATCCACTATTATGAGTGCGTTTTGCGTGATATTGATTAAAAAAGAACACTGATCAATGATTTGATTATCTGGCTTATCCATCAACAAATGATACTCATCTAAGACTAAATTTAAACGAGCCATCTCCTGATTTCTTAAAGTATCAAATGATTCATTCATATCCGATTGGATTATTTCTAATAAATCTTGAATGAACGTATCAACATAGGATATCAATTGTTCTTGATCAAGGTCTATTATTTCATCAAATATACCGCTCGATGATTTAAATACAATTTTTGAAGGGCTTTTAAAATAATATTCTTCTAAATACAAATCTAAGGCTCGAAGGCACCTTTTATTCACTAAGTATCTTGAAACACCTGCTTTAGTTTTAGCATATTGACTTGGAGGGATGCTGATATCCGTAGTATAATACGTTTCATTTTCATGCGTTACGTTTATCTTAATTTTAAAATCACTAAGATAGCTTTCTAGCGACTTAATATAAGTATACATATAAATTTGAGCATTATATCGAGGTGCATTTAATTCCTGCTCAATAGATTCTGTTGACAGATTTTCAACCTCAATAAAATCATTAATCAACTGAGCTATCCTTTGATAGGTATATTCCATGCCTGTGTTGGAATATTTATTACTGGCCAACCAGTTTAGACAATCATCAATTGTAAAATATTCCTTTAAGTTTACTTTCTCTAGATCGAATTTATTCTTCAATTAACATGGCTCTACAATATATAGGACTGATAACTAAAAAAAGTCATTGGTCTAATTTTTTCGCAAAAAAAACGAGGATTCCATTATCATTAAGTTA
>NZ_KV787012.1:0-4923 GCF_001806975.1 Aerococcus sp. HMSC10H05 | reverse complement strand
TTCTTTATTTAAAACTTTGCAACAGAACCAGAATAATTATTTACTGCAAACTAAAGAAAAATTGCTTTTTATGTAAATTACATTCAAACATATACTTGACTATTTGGTTTTTGTTAATTTATAATGATAATCAAACATACATTTGATTGATAAGAGGTGAAAAATTTGCAAAATAATGCATGTGAAGTTACGTGTATAGATGAGGAAAAAGTCAAAAGAGGTAAAAAAGAACTACTCAAACAAAATCCTTTGGAAGTAGCCAAAGTTTTTAAAGCTTTATCGGATGATACTAGGATTAAGATTGCGTATACTCTCTCTTTAGAAGATGAATTGTGTGTATGTGATGTAGCGAATATTGTTGGTGCTACAACTGCCACAACATCTCATCATTTGAGGTTACTTAAAAATCTTGGATTAGCTAAATATCGAAAAGAAGGTAAGTTAGTCTACTATTCATTAGATGATGATCATGTAATGAAACTAATACAGGTTGCATTTGCACACCACAAGGAGGTTGTTAAAATTGTCTGAAGCAAAAGCATTAGAGACTGAAAAAAATATGTACCGTGTTCAGGGGTTTACATGCGCAAACTGTGCGGGAAAGTTTGAAAAAAATGTTAAAAGACTTCCAGGAGTTGAGGATGCAAAAGTAAATTTTGGTGCATCTAAGATATCCGTTTACGGGGATGCAACGATTGAAGAACTTGAAAAAGCAGGTGCATTCGAGAATCTTAAAGTAGCTCCTGAAAAATCTGCTCGCCAAGTTTCACAAGAGGTAAAAGAAGATACGAAAGAAGATAAAGTGCCATTTTATAAAAAGCATAGTACTCTACTTTATGCTTCCTTATTTATTGCCTTCGGTTTACTTTCTTCGTTTGTGAATGGAGAAGAGAACATTGTTACTACCTTATTATTTTTAGCATCCATGTTAATCGGAGGGTTATCACTCTTTAAAGTTGGATTACAAAACTTATTACGCTTTGAATTTGACATGAAAACCTTTATGACAATAGCTGTTATAGGTGGGGCCATTATTGGAGAATGGGCAGAAGTTGCCATTGTTGTTATTCTTTTTGCAATTAGTGAAGCACTTGAGCGATTCTCTATGGATAGAGCAAGACAATCGATTCGTTCATTAATGGATATCGCGCCCAAAGAGGCACTTGTTAGACGGAATGGACAAGAAATCATGATTCATGTCGATGATATTGCTGTTGGCGATATCATGATTGTAAAACCTGGTCAAAATATTGCGATGGATGGTGTAGTCGTAAGTGGCTACTCTGCCGTCAATCAAGCAGCTATTACAGGCGAATCAGTCCCTGTTGAGAAAACGGTTGATGATGAAGTATTTGCAGGTACCTTAAATGAAGAAGGATTACTTGAAGTAAAAATAACAAAACTTGTTGAAGATACAACCATTTCTAAAATTATTCATCTTGTTGAGGAAGCACAAGGAGAACGCGCTCCTTCGCAGGCATTTGTCGATAAATTCGCAAAATATTACACACCGATCATTATGATCATTGCAGTATTAGTGGCTATAGTCCCTCCTTTATTCTTTGATGGCAGTTGGGAAACATGGGTTTATCAAGGATTAGCTGTTCTTGTTGTTGGTTGTCCATGTGCGTTGGTCATATCGACTCCGATTTCTATTGTTTCGGCAATTGGGAATGCTGCGAAAAAAGGGGTTCTTGTAAAAGGCGGAGTGTATTTAGAAGAAATGGGTGCCTTAAAGGCCATAGCATTTGATAAAACGGGTACCTTAACAAAAGGTGTTCCAGTTGTAACTGATTTTAAAGTGTTGAATAATCAAATGAATGAAAAAGAATTATTGGCGATCATTACTGCATTAGAGTATCGTTCTCAGCATCC
This sequence comes from Aerococcus sp. HMSC10H05, assembly GCF_001806975.1. Classification (NCBI taxonomy): domain Bacteria; kingdom Bacillati; phylum Bacillota; class Bacilli; order Lactobacillales; family Aerococcaceae; genus Aerococcus; species Aerococcus sp. HMSC10H05. Next base: position 3,048 of record NZ_KV787012.1, on the reverse strand, counting down.
TCTTGCTTCAGCTATCATGAAAAAAGCAGAAGAAGAAAACATTTCATATTCTGATGTACTGGTAGAGGATTTCTCTTCTATTACAGGTAAGGGTATCAAAGGTATTGTAAACGGGATGAATTATTATATCGGTAGCCCGAAACTCTTTAAGGAATTATTGACTACTGGCTTCGATAAAGACTTAGAGCAAAATGTTAATACTCTTCAAAATCAAGGTAAAACAGCCATGATTATTGGAACCGAAAAAGAAATACTTGGAGTTATTGCAGTTGCTGATGAGGTTCGTGAATCAAGTAAGGAAATTATTCAAAAGTTACATCAACTTGGAATCAAAAAAACAATTATGCTTACAGGTGATAACAAAGGTACAGCGAATGCAATCGGTCAGCATGTCGGAGTATCAGATATTCAAGCTGAACTGATGCCTCAGGACAAATTAGACTATATTAAACAATTAAGGTCCGAGTATGGAAACGTAGCCATGGTTGGAGATGGTGTCAATGATGCTCCTGCGTTAGCAGCTTCTACAGTTGGAATCGCAATGGGTGGAGCTGGTACAGATACAGCCCTGGAAACGGCAGACGTCGCTTTAATGGGAGACGATTTAAGAAAACTTCCATTCACTGTAAAATTAAGCCGAAAAGCTCTAAATATAATCAAAGCAAACATTACTTTTGCAATTGTTATTAAATTTATTGCCTTATTATTGGTTATCCCAGGTTGGTTAACGCTCTGGATTGCCATCCTTTCAGATATGGGCGCAACCCTTCTTGTAGCATTAAATAGTTTGCGACTTATGAAAGTGAAAGAATAAAGGGAAAAGGGCTCTCCAGACAGATTGGAAAGCCCTTTTCTAAAGTAATCACATTATAGTTATCCAGTCTAATTAAAAATGAAAAGATTGGGTATAAGTAAAACATCAGATTGTAATTACATATAAATCTCTATATTTGAACAAAAACAATTTAATTGGTTCTGTTGCAAAGTTTTAGATAAAGAATAAAATCCCTTACGGTATCTATGATTTAAGCTGGGATTCCCAATAATACCTTGATTTCAGTACAGACCGAAAACCCGAAGAGAGTGCCTTCTTTTCGGGTTTTCTTATATAATCCTCGAATGGCTTCCATGCCTTTAATCGTGGTAGAGGCAGTGCGTAAACTTCGATAGAAATTTGAAAAAGTACCAAGGTTTGAACACTTAACGGGCTATTAGTTTTGTGTTTCCTTTTCGTCGTTCAGCAAAGCTAATTTACTCATAAAATAATTCAAGGGTAAATACACTCGCTATGCTCGCCCTTGCATTATTTTAACGCATTTGCCGACGAAAAGATAAAACACATAAAAATATATGCAGAGATATTTAAAACGTCCTAAAACGCAAATATGAGTTTCTGATAGCTATTTAAATTCCAAAATCTATCTCAAAAGAATTAAGCTCGTGCAGGGCAAGCCCTACATACCCCGAAAAGCTCACACCTTAAAATTTGAGAAGGACCCACATAGTTAACCCTTGATAAGAGGCGTTTTCATTTGAAAAATAGGTACTTTTTGTCCATGAAACACGCTTTGAAATCGTCTAAGAGTTCATTATTCTTATTTAACTCATCTCCTACCCAAGGTTGTAAGTGATAAGGAATCATAGCATGATTAAAATCACCAACTAAATATTGCGCCGACGTTTTTCCAATCATTATGTTACTTTCTAATGCCGATATTGATCCATCATGTAGGGGCAGAACATGAGTGTAATTTTCTTGAGAATATAACAAATAAATAATTGCCTTTTGATAATCAGTTAATACCTTGAGTCTTTCGCCTGCTTCATCTAAAAATTTTTTCATGTTTTTTTTATCTTTTATAAATTTGCTAATTGTGTAAATCGAGTTAACTAACCAAAGCGAAAAAGCTGTTATGAATACAATACCGATAACAAACCCATATTTTTCTTGGAAACCGATTATGTGTAATTTATCTAGTAACTTGGTGGGTAAGAACAATAATAAGCCACTAGCTAAAGTTAAAGCAGCTAATATTTTATTTGGTAATGTTAAAATGTCAGAAATATTGAAGTCTATCTTCATTTACTCCCTCCTATTATTTATTTAATCCGGTAAATTCAATTATAGTATATATGGCTATAATCACTTCTAATATTTTTAAAGCCAAATCTAATAATTGCTGATAAATGTTGTTTGTTTTTTCTTGTTTCTTGTTATCTTTAGCAATAGCAACTTCAGAAAAAGCCTTATATATTCCAGAAGACGTTCCAAAAACGCCAATAATAAAAAAGATCCAAATAAAGGTTTTATAGAAAAGTCTAAGAAGGATATTTATATTCCAAGCAGAATCGACATTTACAAAACTAATAAAAATAATTAAACTCCCTAACCCTATGCCCAAGTCACTGAAATAACCATTAATACCATCAACTTTATTATTATCAAAACTTACTAACCATGGGAAACTAAAAGCTAATAAAAGTTTAGAAATGGCCTCTGGATAAAAATTTAGAATCGTTTCTGGGAATAAATGTATCACCCACGCAGCAACAAAAAAAATCGCTGAAATTCCAAAGGCTGTGGCATTATCACTTTGTTTTTTTACATCAATTTTTCCTTTTGAAGACAATGACAGTTCCTCCTGTATAAGTGCTAACAATTAGAAAAGGGCGCACTTATACCTTTTACATGCGTAAAAGGTTGTGCGAAATTATCTCGTTATTTTTTCGTTCAATATGTGATTGACGAAAACTCGAAATTTAAAAAGACAGTGTAAAATTTTCTAACGAAAATTAAAAATTCGCTTCGCTCATGTATCAGAAAAAATAATTTTTTTAGCAATCCAATTTGAATATTTCTCGCGACTTTCTTGCGTTAAAATCATCGGATATTTTAATTCAAAAATTTCTATTTCTGCTTTTAAATATACAGGATAACGACCATTTGAAAATACATAAATAGGTTTAGGAAAATTTGGTCTTTTTACAATATTGTGAACAGATTGACGACTATTCAGGTTCTGTTGCAAAGTTTTAAATAAAGAATAA
>NZ_KV787011.1:22826-39894 GCF_001806975.1 Aerococcus sp. HMSC10H05 | reverse complement strand
TATTCCTTGACATCTTTATAGCTGGCTTTATTTTAACACAAACGTATGTTCGTTGCACAATATTCATCCTAGCATCTTGTTAAAAATCTGCTTAATTTAAGGTATCAAAAAACCACCGACAAATGCCGGTGTTTTGGAAAAGTGATTGGTTTTTGGTATATGGATTAACCAAAACGTCCAGCAACATAATCTGCTGTTTGTGTATTTGTTGGGTTATTAAAGATTTGGTCTGTTTCCCCAAATTCAATAATGTGAGATCTACCTGGACCAGTTTCTGGATCTGCGTAGAAGAATCCTGTGTAATCAGACACACGTGCAGCTTGTTGCATATTGTGGGTAACAATTGCGATTGTGTAGTCGTCACGTAATTGCTGTACTAACTCTTCAACTTTTAACGTTGAAATTGGGTCTAAAGCTGAAGTTGGCTCATCCATTAACAATACATCAGGTTTAACCGCTAAGGCACGTGCAATACAAACCCGTTGCTGTTGTCCACCAGAAATAGCCATACCATTTTTGTTTAAGTCGTCTTTCACTTCATCCCAGATTGCAGCACCACGTAATGAAGTTTCAACAATTTCATCTAATTCATTCTTGTCACGGATACCATGAGTACGTGGTCCATAAGCAACGTTGTCATAAATTGACATTGGGAAAGGATTTGGTTGTTGGAAAACCATACCAACATTTTTACGTAGCATATTTAAGTTTATGTCACGATCAAAGATACTTTTACCATCTAATGTAACTTTACCTTCAATACGACAACCTTCAACAAGGTCATTCATACGGTTTAATGTTTTTAAGAAAGTAGATTTACCTGATCCAGAAGGACCGATTAATGCTGTTACTTGTTTTTCGTAGATCGGCATGTTGATTCCTTCTAAGGCTTTAAAGTTACCATAGTAAAGGTCCATATTTTCTGCCTGCATTTTTATTTTAAGATTGTTGTTTTCAACCATGATTAATTTTGTCCTCCTTTTGTAAATCGTTGTGATAACCATGTAGATAAGCCGTTGATCACTAATACAACTAATAATAGCACTACACCTGTAGCATTTGCTTGGTCACGGTGTAACCCTTCACTTGATAATACATACATATGTAGTGACAATGTACGACCAGAAGAGAAGATTGAGTTAGGTAGTGATGTTGATGTACCTAGTGTATACATCAAGGCTGCTGTTTCACCAACGATACGTCCAACAGCAAGAATAATCCCTGATAGGATACCAGGCATTGCGATTGGTAAAACAATTCTAAAAATTGTACGTAATTTACCAGCCCCTAAACCGAAACTTGCTTGACGTAAATTGTCTTTAACTGACATTAATGCTTCTTCAGTATTACGGATGATTAATGGTAATACCATAATTGCTGAAGTAAGAATACCTGAAATTAATGAATATTGGAATCCTGCTGCGGATACAAAGGCTAGCATACCAAATAAACCAAATACAATAGATGGTACACCAGTTAATGTATCTGTTGCAATACGGATAGCCTCCACCCATTTGTTATTTTTTCCAGCATATTCAACTAGGTAAAAACCAGCGAATACACCTAATGGAATGGCTAATAATAACGATCCACCGATAACATAAAGGGTTGTAATAATAGACGGCAACATTGAAACGTTACTTGTCGTGTACTTCCATGCGAAAAGATCAGCACTTAAATGTGGTACACCTGATACTAATACGTAACCAACAATCCAAATAAGAGAAGCAAAAGTAACTGCTGCAAAGAAATAGGTAAACCCACGTAATACTTTAGACATTAACCATTTACCCCCGTTCTCTTAACATATGCGAAGATACCATTGATAATCAAGATAATCACAAATAATACTGCACCTGTTGCAATTAAGGCATTTTGGTGGCTACCAGTTGCATAAGCCATCTCTAAGATGATATTTGCAGTCATTGTACGCGCACCTCGGAATAAACCTTGTGGAAAAATTGCTTGGTTCCCTGCCACCATGATCACAGCCATTGTTTCACCTACAGCACGGCCTATACCTAAAATGATAGAAGAGAAAATCCCCGATCTAGCGGCCGGCATCATGATCACATAAGATGTTCTATCATGGTCAGCGCCTAAACCAACTGATGCATTATAGTAAGTTTTTGGTACTGCACGCAGAGATGATTCAGACATGGTAATAATAGTAGGTAAAATCATAATTGCTAAAACAATACCAGCTGTCATGATACTCATACCATTTGAGGCAATGCCTATAGATCTTGCAAAGTTTCGAAGTCCTGGAACCAATACTTGTAAACCGAAGTAACCAAATACAATAGAAGGAATACCAGACATCAAGTTCATTGCTGGTTTCAACACTTTATGTAATTTGGGTGGACAATAAAATGCCATAAACATTGCCGTAAATACACCTGTTGGTACACCAAGTACAAATGCTATCAGGGTCACATATAGTGAACCCACTAACATTGGTGCTAACCCAAAAATTTCTTGAGATGGTTGCCATTTGTCTCCAAACAAGAATTGCCCAAAGCCATAATCAGCCATAAAAGGGATTCCTCTTGCAAAGATAAAGTAACAAATTGCTAACAAGGCAAGAATTGAAGTGAAAGCAGCCAACATGAAGATATACTTCATGACTGTTTCCAACATATTATTTTGTTTCATATGTTCTCCTTATTAAATTCAAATTCACGATAAAAATGTGTCCAAGGGAAATTATAACTTATCTGGACGGTTTTAAAAACCCCATAAATTCACAATTGGTTATTCTACCTCTGAATAATTCAAAGTAGCTTCTAAACATAAAAGGAGCTGCTACTATATAGGAGTAGCAACTCTAATAAGATAAACCTTTAGTTGTTACTTAACTAGTCGGAATTATTGAGCAGTACCTTCCCAGTCAGTCGTTTCGCCAGTAAAGATACCAGCAATTGTATCTAAGCTTAAATCAGAAATGCCATTTTCAGGGTTAACGATTACCGCAACACCGTCAGTAGCAATTGCTTCAGCTGTTACATCTGTTTCATCATCAGCTAATGCACGAGAGGCCATACCTAAATCAGCAGTACCGTCAGCAGCAGCTTTTACACCTGCAGATGAACCGTTAGAAGTAACATTCACTTGAACACCAGAGTTTACATCTTGGTAAGCTTCAGCTAATTTTTCCATTACTGGAGAAACTGAAGTAGAACCAACAACAGTGATAGAACCTGATTGAGCGCCGTCGCCTGCATATGGTTCAGCATCAGCTTTAGCTTGTACATAACCTTCTTCTGAAACAATTGCTTGACCTTCTTCAGAGAAGATAAAGTCGTGGAAGTCTGCTACTACGCCTTCTAGTTCGCCTTGATATACGATGTTAAATGGACGAGAAATTGCGTAGTCACCTGATGCAACATTTTCTTCTGTAGGTTCAACACCATCAACAGAAACAGCAGTTACTGTATCGTTTAATGAACCTAAAGAAATATACCCAATTGCATTTGGATCATCAGCAACAGCAGTCATTACTTGGTCAGTACCATTCATGATTGTAGCTGCAGCAGTAGTGTGATCAACATCATCAGCCATAACGCCTGTAGCTTCTACGAAGGCATCGCGCGTACCAGAACCTTCTTCACGAGAAATTACTGAAATTGGGCCAGTGATTGCTGCCGCTTCTGTTGTTGAATTTGAATCTGTTGACTCATCAGTAGATCCACCATTTCCACAAGCAGCTAAAGCAGCTGAAGCACCTAATGCTAAAACCAATTTTGGAAGCTTACTAAAAGTCATTTGTACTTTCCACCTTTTCTTTTTCTTAATCCATATAACCATATTCCAAACGATTACAAGCTTATTATATAGGATGATTGTAAATATCTAAGTGGATAAAATGTAAATTACTGGCAGTTGTGTAAATATATTGTAAATATTGTGTAAATTTCATTGGGATATTCTCATTTTATAAGCTTTACCAGCTCACCTTACAATGCATTTATTATTCTGTTATTTCATCTTCTTCATCTAATTCCAAAAGGTCTAGCTTAGGTATATTCACCGTAAAACTTGTCCCTTTACCAAATATACTATCTACTTCAATCGAACCGCCCATTTGTTCTAGTATATTGCGAACGATAGATAAGCCTAAACCTGTACCACCAGATGCGGTTGATCGGTCTTTACTTACCCGGTAGAATCGTTCAAATATTCGTGGAAGGTCCTCTTGCGGTATACCAATACCATTATCTGAAATTTTAAACTGTATCATATTTTCCTGTTCAGCGATGGATACCTTAACAAAACCGTAGGGATTATTATAAATAATGGCATTATGAATGAGATTAGTAAGCACCTGTAAAATCCTGCCTCGATCGCCTTTAAAAGAAACATCTGGTTGAGCGCTAATATCTTTAACTAATTCAATATGTTTATCTTGTGCCCGTCCACTTAGGTGTTGGAATACGTCTTCTACAAGCTCGTCAGCCGTTAACCATTCACTAGTTTGTTGTACTTGATCTTGTTCAATTTTAGCCAGGTCTAAAATATCCTTAATTAAAGAACCGAGTCGATTACTTTCTTTTTGCATAATTTTTACAAAATCTACCGCTGTATCATGATCTTCAATAGCGCCATCTAATAAAGCTTCAGTGAACCCTTGTAAGGCAGTGACTGGTGTTTTTAGCTCATGAGACGCGTTAGAAATAAAATCGCTACGAACTTTTTCTAAGTGACGGATACCAGTAATATCATAGATTAAAAGAATGATTTGCTCCGAATCATTTGGTTTCGTTAAAGCTTCATTCGATTCATCATCGAAATACGCATCCATTTCTTCATAACTTAAATGAATAATATTTACATCTAAAATTACTTCTCTTGGATAATATAAATAAATTTCTTCATTAATCTTCTCTTTTGTTTTAGAAGCTTGGTTTAACATTTGAATCAGACGATAACTTTGTAGCACTTCTTCAAATCGACGCCCCTCTATTTGCTCATCTAGGGCCAGAATTTCATAGATAGCTGGGTTAGCTAAACGTACGATATGATCTTTATCGACCATTACAACGCCTAACATCATGGCATCCACTAGTTTATTCATTCGCTGTGTTTGATTTGTAATTTGAAATTCTTGTAGTGCTAGTTCATTGGATAAATCATTAATATTTTCACCAATTTCATCAAATTCTTCAATATCTACTGGGGTATATTGAATCGTATAATCATTATTTGCGATATGGTTTAATTGCTTGTTAATAGCCAAAATAGGCAGGTGCATGCGGCGGTTAAAGTGTACAAAGAAAGCTACAAGTATGCTAACCGCTCCAAGTCCCATCACCACAGCGATGAGGATAATATTTTCTTTCACTGGACGATTTAGAGGGAAGTTTCTTAACACTTGAATATAGCCAAGTACATCCCCTTTAGAGTTAGAAATCCGTTCAGAGTATGAATAGATGATCGTATTTTTTTCTGTCTCTTCCTGCTGAAATTGATTATCCATATTATCTTCATAATCTCTAAATGCTAAATCATTTGATAGTTGCTCATTACCAACTGTGTATACCCGATTGCCCTTTGCATCATAAATGAGAATGCGATCATTCAAATTTACCATCGGTTGAATAGTTCGTTTAACAGATCTAAATTCAAGCGTATTATCTGTGATGTCGATTGGGTCTAGAGATCTAAAACTTGGACGGATTGTGGATACTACATTGATTAAAGTATTTTGTATTTCATCATTCACAGTATCAGATACAAACCGATTTACAGTAAAGGCAAATATTACACTATATAAAATAAACAACAGCGCAAACACTGTTGTTATACTTTGAATCAATTTTTGCATTAGTTAGGCACCTCAAATTTATATCCAAAGCCACGAACTGTGATAATATACTCGGGATTTTTGGTATCTAATTCAATTTTTTCACGTAAGTGACTTACATGTACATCAACTATACGTGTTTCACCCGCATAATCAAACCGCCATAACTTCTGTAATAATTGTTCACGTGATAGTGTACGATTTACACGGCGAGCCATATAAGTCAATAGTTCAAACTCTTTAGGCGTCATTTCAATAGATTCACCACGCACATAAACAACATAATCATTTACATGGATTTCAATATCACCGGCTTTAATGATTTCAACATCTTCATCTTTAAAATTACCTACTGAATCTTTCGTTAAGGTAATTTTGTGCTTCGCTTCAATCCCGTCTCCTTCATTAACTGCTGCTATAGGTGTTGCATACGATGCGCGACGTAAGATTGCTTTCATTCGTGCTAATACTTCACGTGGGCTAAATGGTTTGGTCATATAATCATCTGCACCTAATTCTAATCCAATGATTTTTTCTAATTCATCATCTTTTGCAGTTAACATTAAAATCGGTGTGTTGATCTTATTTTGACGTAAGTTTTTACAAACGTCCATCCCATCCATTTTGGGTAGCATTAAGTCAAGAATAATAAAATCTAATTGATGATTCATGGCTAATGCTAATCCAGCTTGGCCATCTTCTGCTTGAATAACTTCATAGCCTTCTTTTTCTAAACTATATTTTAGTAATGTTAATATCGATTGCTCATCATCCACTATCAATACTTTTTTCATATATTTCCTCCACATACAACTTTAGAAAGTGATTACACCCAAAAATAACCAACTACCCTTAGTATCAGATACAAGCTATTTTTCATTTATTATGATATAGGACTTAACTTGTCATTTAAATCTGCTTATACACCATCGCTCAACGTTGTGCACTATGCTTCTTCATCACTCAATTGTGCTTTTAAATATGCATCTATAAACCCATCTAAATCACCATCCATCACCGCTTGCACATTAGCAGTTTCGTGGTCAGTTCGGTGATCTTTCACCATATTATATGGATGGAAAACATAAGACCGAATTTGAGAACCCCAAGCAATTTCTGATTTTTCCCCACGAATTTCATCTAATTCTTTGGCATTTTTTTCAGCTAATAAATGCGCTAATTTCGCTTGCAACATCTTCATAGCCGTGTCCCTATTTTGGAATTGAGACCTTTGACTTTGTGAAGCCACAACAATACCTGTTGGCACATGGGTTAACCGGACTGCTGAAGATGTTTTATTGATATGCTGTCCCCCAGCACCTGATGCGCGGAATACGTCCATTTCAATATCTGATTCATCAATTTCAATTTCCGTATTTTGGTCTAATACTGGCATAATCTCCACTGAAGCAAACGATGTATGCCGTCGCTTATTAGAGTCAAATGGTGAAATACGCACCAAACGATGGATACCATCTTCTGATTTTAAAAATCCATAAGCATTCAAGCCTTTAATTTCTAATGTCACTGATTTAATCCCAGCTTCATCGCCATTTTGAAAATCTAAGGTAGTTACTTGATAATCATGTTGGTCTGCCCACCGTTGGTACATTCTAAGTAGCATAGAAGCCCAGTCTTGGGACTCAGTACCACCAGCACCTGGATGAATCTCTAATAAGGCATCGTTATGGTCATACTCACCACTCAGTAAAATATTGCGCTCATAGGCCCTAATTTTCGCTTGAAAAGCTTGTATTCGATTGACCAATTCCTTAGATAAATCGGGATCTGGTTCTTCTTTAACCATTTCATTCAAAAGTGACAATTCTTCATATTCGTCCCCTAGATGATTAAATTCGTCATAGACTTTTTTCAAGGCATTATTTGCATCAATAACCGCTTGGGCTTTTTCTGAATCATCCCAGAAATCTGGTTGAACCATATCAGCCTCATACTCAGCTAGGTCTGCTTCCATTTTCTCTAAGTCAAAGAGACCCCCTGAAGCTATCAATTTGGTTTTTGTTCTGTTCTAATAGGTGATTAATTTCAAATTGTTCCATTTTCTATCGCTCCTAATAAAAATACGGGACCAACATGCATGCTGATGTTACTCGGTCAATGCCTTGTTCGTCCCGATGTTCAAAATATGCGTTTATTTGGCTTGTTTACGTTCTAAGTTTTGACGGATTTCTGATTGCATAAACATACGTGTTGCATCATATTCAATACCCGCAATCATTTCATTAAAACGATCAAATCCTTCAGACTGGTACTCTACCAATGGATTATTTTGTGCATAAGCACGTAAGCCAACCCCTTGGCGCAATTGGTCCATAGCATCGATGTGATCAGTCCAACGAGAATCAACTGCACGCAAGATAACGACTTTTTCAAATTCTAAAGCCAGCTCTTTATTGTTGATTGAATCAATTTTTTGGTTAAATCGATCAGCTGCTTTATCTGTTATAAAATCAATAATTTCTTTTTGGTTTTTGCCTTCTAAATTATCAATATCCACTTGTGTGTTACGGTATAAAGCCGTTTCAGCGAAGTCAGCTAAGGCTTCTAAATTCCAATCAGCACGGTCACCAGCAGTATACAACTCTACTTGACGTTTGATGGTACGCTCGATCATTGGCCACATCACATCATCCAATGAATCTTCCGCTGAAATCACTTCAAATCGCTGTGAATAAATGACATCACGTTGCTGACGCATGACTTCATCATATTCTAGGACGTTCTTACGAGTATCATAGTTATTGCCTTCGACACGAATTTGCGCACCTTCAACTTGTTTCGTAATCATACGTGATTCTATGACCATATCTGGATCATCTTGGTCCATATTTAAACTCTCCCATAATTGTTGGATACGCTCTGAACCAAAACGACGCATAACATCATCTTCAAGAGACAAGTAGAAACGTGAATAACCTGGATCCCCTTGACGTCCAGCACGTCCACGTAATTGGTTGTCAATACGACGAGATTCATGACGTTCAGTACCAATTACAGCTAAACCACCGAGTTCTTTTACTTCGGTGCTCAATTTAATATCTGTACCACGTCCCGCCATGTTCGTCGCAATTGTCACGGCACCCTTTTGACCTGCATCAGCAACAATTTGCGCTTCACGTTCATGGTTTTTAGCATTCAACACATTATGGCGAATGCCTAATTTTGTTAATGCATCAGATAACATTTCAGAAGTTTCCACCGCTACAGTACCTACTAAAACAGGTTGTCCAGTTTGGTGACGCGAAGCGATATCCTTTACAACTGCATTAAATTTAGATTTTAAATTAGGATATAGTATATCTGATTTATCTTCACGAATAACTGGTTTATTGGTTGGAATTTGAATAACGTTCATATTGTAAATTTCACGGAATTCTTCCTCTTCAGTTTTAGCTGTACCCGTCATACCAGATAATTTTTCATACATTCTAAAGTAGTTTTGGAAGGTAATTGTCGCCATTGTTTTAGATTCATTTTGGATTTCAACGTTTTCTTTGGCTTCAATCCCTTGATGTAAACCATCAGAGAAACGACGCCCTTCCATGATACGACCGGTAAACCCATCAACAATTTTAACTTCCCCATCAACGACAACGTAGTCAATATTTAAAAGCATGATATAGTTCGCACGCAAGGCTGTATCAATGTGGTGAATTAAACGGCCATTATCAATGTCGTATAAGTTTTTTACATGGAAGACATCTTCAGCTTTTTCAATACCTGTTTCAGTAAGGGCGATTGTTTTAGAAGAAACATCAATGACATAGTCTTCCTCTTCTTTTAAACTTTTAACAAAATAATCAGCACGTTGGTAAAGTGCTGTTGATTGCTCTGCTTGGTTAGAAATAATCAACGGCGTACGCGCTTCATCGATTAATATTGAGTCCACCTCATCCACTACAGCAAAGTATAACGGTCGTTGTACCATTTGGCGTTTGTAAACAACCATATTGTCACGTAAGTAGTCGAAACCAAGTTCATTATTGGTTGAATAAGTGATGTCTGCTGCATAAGCTGCTCGTTTATCATCGTTATTCATGCCTGCTTTGTTTAAACCTACTGTTAAACCTAAGAAAGTATATAGCTCACCCATTTGCGCTGAGTCACGACTTGCCAAGTAGTCATTGACTGTCACAACATGAACCCCTTTTCCAGCTAAGGCATTCAGGTACACTGGCATCGTTGCTGTTAAAGTTTTACCTTCACCAGTTTTCATCTCTGCAATATTTCCGTAATGTAAAGCTAAACCACCCATAATTTGTACGTGGTAAGGGAATAATCCAAGCACACGGCGTGCACCTTCTCTGACTGTAGCAAAAGCTTCAACTAAAATATCTTCCAAGTCTTCACCTAATTGTATACGGTCTTGGAATGACTTAGTCATATCTTTTAATTGGTCATCTGTGTAATTTGCAAAGCGATCTTCTAATGCTTCAATTTGTTTTGCAATTTTATCAAATTTTTTCAAATCTTTTCTTTGGTTATCAAAAACCTTTTTTAAAACATTTGCCATGGTATTCTCCTTTGGTTCAGAAACTTGTATAAATCTTGGGCGAAAGTGTTAAGCGGTACCGCGGTTCCCACTATCCCCAATATATTTATCATCCATTATATGATAGCATTAAAAATTTATCTTTAAAACAAGAAACGACTAGCCTTAGCAGAAATTACGATATTTTTTACAAAATATATGGGGAAAATAGTTGAACACATAAAAAGAGGCTGGGACAAAAATATCTCAGCCTCTTTTTGCTATAGAAGAACGTTTATAATCGGGTTTCAAAAGTCAGAATTATCCGATACTTCCCAAAATACGCCAATAACGTTTCGTTATTGTTCGCCTTTTGGTCCAGTACGTCAATTCTAAACGACTTTTGTCACACCTTCTTTAATTCTATAAGTATTTTTTGTTTGGTTATGCTAAGTCATCTTCAATAGAAATTAAACCATAAGATCCTTTACGACGAGCATAGACTAATGCACCTTTACCAGTTTCAGCGTCTTCGAAGATAAAGAAGCTGTGTCCTAGCATTTCCATTTGTAAGACTGCTTCTTCTGGAGACATTGGCTTTACAGATAATGATTTACGACGCACAATCTTGATTGGTTCGTGTCCATCTTCCTCAGTCTCTTGCTCAACGCGGTCAGCTTGCACTTGTGTTTCTGCAGCGCCAGATAAACCAGTACTTACACGAGGTTTACGATTCATTTTTGTTTTGTATTTACGTACTTGACGTTCTAATTTATCCACCACAAGGTCAATAGAACCATACAAATCTTGAGATGTTTCTTCAGCACGTAAAGTCAAACCACCTGATAAAGGAATTGTAACCTCTGCCTTAGCATCCTTATTAGGATAAACTTTCGCATTTACATATGCAGTTGCATCTGGTGAATCAGTGAAATACCGCTCAATCTTAGCGATTTTCTTTTCAGCATACTCTCTGATTGCTGGAGTGATTTCAATATTCTCACCGCGGACGTTGTATGTAAACATAATATTTCATCCTTTCTACCAGTAATCAATTACTGGTGAAGCTCCTATAGCTTCTTTATTACTACTTTTATTATAATAGAAAACGCTTACCAATACAAATAATCTACTCTCAAAAATGTATATTATCTTGCAAGGGTTAAACCACTTATTTGGCTGAAACCTGCTAATTCAAGTGCCTTATAGGCTGAAAACATTGTGGTGCCTGTAGTATAAACATCGTCAAATAACACAACGGGTTTTCGATGATCTAATGGTCCTATTGCTTGATTCAAGCTCATTTTATTCAAGTTCAGTAACCGGTGCTGCCGATTTTTATAAGCTTGTTTTTCCTTATTGCCCTTGCTTAGCAGTAAATTTTTATAAGGAATACGTGCAGCTTCTAATAGTAAGGCTGTTTGATTGAAACCTCGATTCGCTACCTTCTCACTGGAGGAAGGCATAGGGATCCAAATCGCATTTGGTTCTTTTCGATAAGCAGCCATCAATTCATCCGCAAAAAGAAAACGTCCCCGTATATCTCCCTGTCCTTTTAAAACGACTAACCAATCTTTAAATATCTTATTATATTGATATAATGCTTGATTTTTAAAATACCAATTATGATAACTATGCCAACTTTGACAATCACTACAAAAGCCATCTGCATTCACTTCAACTGGCATTTCAGCCATAACTGGCCGCCCACATTGATGACAGGTATTTTTTAAATGTATCTTTTCTAATCCACTTAAACATTCCTCACAAAAAAGCGCTGGTTGAATCGGTCCCAAAGATAAGATATTCGATAAGGTTAAGTGACTGTCTAAGGTATTTTGACAGATTAAGCAAGTTGATGCTGTAACAGTCGCTGTCCTTTCGTCATGCAACAAAGCTTTAAATAGATTAGTCATCAATTAAACCTCGTTTTCTTGCTTGATTATTCATGGATTTAATTTGCTGAATTGCTGCGTTTGATGCTTTCGTTTTCCCGTAGTGGAGAAAGTAGACAGCTCCAGAAGGCCATTTAGGTTTTCGACCCACTCGACCAGATATTTGCACAAGCGCAGCTGTTGTAAAAGTTTGGTCTTCGCTCCCCAATACAATGACATCAATATTTGCAAAAGTGACCCCACGTTCTAAAATGGTGGTTGAAAACAGAAAATCATAGTCCCCATCTCGCATCTGTCGTACTTTACGAATCCGGTCAGGGTCTTTAGAAGAAACAGATGCAAATCGGTAGTCAGAAAATACTGGCTGACACAATTTAACAAAAGTCAGCATCAAGTTGATATTTGGCATAAATATTAAGACGCGTCGTCCCTTTTTTAATAGTTGATTTAATAAGCGTTTAAAGACAATTGGTACTTTCCCTGCTTGAATGAGACTTTGCCAATCCCCTACCCATCTGTAAACTGGAACTGGTAGCCGGTGTCGATGGTAACGTGCCGGGAGTATAGATACGGGCATCTTCCCCTCATTGATTAGTTTCTCATGGCTAGGATTAGGTGTTGCGGTCAGTAAAACCTGCGCACCGGTCTCTTTCACAGCGCGATCAGAAGCGAAATATAACATTGGGTCACCGTCATAAGGAAAAGCATCAATTTCATCAATAATCAGTAAATCAAAAGCGGCTTTAAAACGAATTAACTGGTGGGTAGACCCAATTGTTAAAGCCGCATCACTGTATGATTCTTCAGATTGGCCGTGAAGTAATTGAATAGTAATCTCAGGAAAAGCGGCTTTAAATCGAGGTGCTAATTCGTTGGCAACATCAATCCGTGGTGTCGCTAGGGCAACTTTACCCCCAGCCATCAACGCTTGATTCACCGCTTCAAAGACCATTTCTGTCTTGCCTGCACCTGTAACTGCCCAAACTAAACGTTGACCACCAGCTTGATAACTTTGACAAATCTCTTCAGAAGCTTGAGCCTGTTGTGCAGATAAGGTCCCAGTCCATGCTAAATAAGATTGGTTTCTTTTCCAGGAATGTGCTTTGGCTGTTTCTTCTAGGTGATAGAGCTTATCGCAGGTGCGCAATTTACCAAAGTTCAGACACTGCAAACAATAAAAACATGCTACTAAGTCACATTGACAGATGTTTTGATGAAAATTTGTACGGTTACCACAACGAAGACAAGTTAGGCGTGAACCGCTCTTTTCTATGGCGGGAAAAGTCTGTAGTCCAGGAATTTTTAGGGCCGCTATAGACGCATCGGTTTGGTCAATTTCCCTAGCTGTAACGAGTCGACCGCTTAATAAATTGATGATTTCTTCCATGACTCTCCCCCTCATCCAGTTTATACGTGAAATTTTGGGGTTTACGCCAAAAAAAGACCAGGAAACTTCCTGTTCTCCATAAAATATAAAAATTAGTACATATAAACTTTGACTTAGTCTAGTCTATGTCAGTATTTTGCCACCAAACTAAGGCATAGGCAGCTGGTCCAAGGTGCGTTCCAATAACTGGGCCTATTGGTGTTCGTTGCATATCTAAATCTGGGTGATGCTCAGCCATATAAGCTACTAAACTTTGTACTTGTGCGGTGTCATCTGCCCCTACAATAGCAATCCTTAACCGTGGTTCTGCTTGATAAGCTTGTTCAAATAAATCAAGCATACGTTTCACTGTCTTTTTATGGGTGCGCACTTTTTCAAAAACTTCAATTTTCCCCTGTTCAAAATGTAAGATTGGTTTCACTTGTAATAGGTTACCAATTCCAGCTGCACTAGGAGAGATACGACCACCTTTAGCTAAGTGCCCCAAATCTTCTACTGAAAAATAAGCATCAAAAGTTAATTTTAACGCATCTAATTTTGGCAAGATTTCTTCTAAACTTAGCCCTTGTGCCCGCAACTTAACAGCTTCTTGAACGAATAGCCCTTGACCAATCAAAGAAATATCAGAATTATAAACCGCTATTCGAACATTTTTTTCTTCAGCAACTTCGTTTGCAATCATACTAAAGGTTTGGTAGGTACCAGAAATACCTTTAGATAAGGTCACAGCCAAAATTTCATCATGACTATCTGCTAGCCGTTCAAATACCTCTGTTACAAGACCCGGTGCTGGTTGTGAACTTGTTGGGATCTCATCTAAGGCTGCCATCTTGGCATAAAATTCATCAACCGTGATGTCGATATTGTCACGGTAAGATCCGTCTGAAAATGTAATTGTTAATGGTAGTACTGTGATATCGTGACGAGTTGTAAACTCGTCTGAAAGATAGGCAGTACTATCCGTTACAATGGCAAGTGACATAAATTTTTTCTCCTCTAATCCCTGTACTTTACAGATTGCCCCTTGAAAAATATTCAACAGACAATAACGTCAGTGCCATTTTATCAAATATCTGGACAAAATTCGACATGTTTATCTAATAAAGCGCTTCAACTTTGTTAAATATACACGAAAGACAGGCAAATGGCGAAAAATAATGAAATATGATACGCTCAAAGGACAAAAATTAATTACAAGGAGGCAAGTCAAATGATTGAATACCGGACTGTAATTGAAGGCGGTGGTAGCCACGAAATTGAAGTGAAAGGCTCCAGATTTATTTGCCACGCAAAACGCGTCTTCAATGAAGAAGAAGCCAATGCATTTATCCAAAAAATTCGTAAAGACCACTACAAAGCTACCCACAATTGTGTCGCCTTCCAAATCGGTGAGAAAAATGAGATTCAACGAGCGCTAGATGATGGCGAACCCTCTGGAACAGCAGGCATCCCTATGCTAGAAGTTTTAAAGCAACGAAATTTACAAAATATTATCGTAATTGTCACACGTTATTTTGGCGGAGCTAAATTAGGCGCTGGTGGACTTGTGCGTGCATACTCATCAGCTGTTTCTGAAGGATTAGATGCCATCGGTCAAGTAGAACGTAAGCTACAAACCCAATTAGACATCAAAGTTGCTTATCCACTAACTGGTCAATTAGAGCATTGGATTGCTGAATCACCATATCGCTTATTAGACACGACTTATCTTGCTGACGTGACTTATCATTTAGGCATCCCATCTGATTTAGTAGACCAAATTCAAGCTGAATTAGTTAATCTAACCAGTGATCAAGCCAAATTCACTATCGGTCAAGAAGTCTACGTAGACCAACCCATTACTTACTAAGCTATTCATCATATTCAACTCCATTCAAATAAATCATCTTGCATTTTTAAGATGATTGGAGGACAATATAAATGTAAACCCTTACAAACGGAGGCACTAATATGGAAATAAAAAAACAAATTGCAGATAAATACTTGAAAACATACATGGTTGAAAAAGATCCGGGATCAGCAGCTTTAATTGCTTTCCCCACTTCCACTAATGAAGTGGTCGCATTTATTAAAGATGCCAATGCTAGAAAGCAGCCCACGATTACGATCGGTAGTCAAACTGGTTTAACAAGCGCAACTTATCCTATCAACAATGCTTGGTTACTCAGTTTGGAGAAAATGAATAAGATTATTTCATTAGATGAACAAACATTAACTTTAACTGTTCAAGCAGGTGTAACCCTATTTCAAATTCGCGATTATCTAGCGAATACACCTTATTTCTATGCCCCTGACCCTGGTAATAAAAATGCTTCAGTAGGTGGTAATGCCTCTACAAATGCCGGTGGTATGCGCGCAATCAAATATGGTGTAACCCGTGACAATATTCGTGGTTATGATGTGGTATTAGCTAATGGGGACTTAATTCATGTTGGCTCTTTAAATAAAAAAGATGCCACAGCTTATGATTTAAAAGATCTTTTTATAGGCGCTGAAGGTACACTCGGGGTAATCACAGAATTGCAATTGAAATTGACGCCACGTCCAGCTTTCGAAAAGTCTGTTATTCTTGGTTTTAATTCATTAGATGGTGTATCAGATGCTATTTTTGAAGTTGTGAAATCACCTGTTCAACCCGTCGCTTTAGAACTTTTAGAAGAATCAGGTATTCACTATTCTGAACAATTTATTCAAAAGAAAATGCCTGAAGTTCATGGTGAAGCTTTCTTATTGGCAACTGTAGCAGACAACGCAGCTGACGGATTAGCCTTCCAACTTGAAGCCATTCAAGCCCTTGGAAAAAAGGCTGGCGCAATTGAAGCGCGCGAACTTTCTGACGATGAAGCCAGCGAAATGTGGGCCATCCGCGATAATATCTTGAACGGTATCGTTTCTAGAGGTGACTGGAAGATGTATGACCCAGTCGTTCCTAACCACTTGTTCACTGACCTAGTGAAGGAAGCTAAACGCTTAGGAAGTAAATATAATGTCCAAACGGGCTTCTTTGGACACGCAGGAGATGGCAATATTCATATTTGTATCTTACGCAGTGATCAAGATGATGAAACTTGGGAACAAATTAAACACGACTATGAAAATGATTTATTCCCATATGTTGCTGAACAAGGCGGCTTATTATCCGCAGAACACGGAATTGGTTTAGAGAAGAAAGCATACCTACCCTACTTCAAAGACGACGCCTATATGGCAGTATTGAAATCCATCAAAAAAGCCATGGATCCAAATAACATCCTAAACCCAGGAAAAATGTTTGATTAAACAGGGTGTGAGCTTTGGCGCTCAGGCAGGTAAAACTGGCAGGAATATGCCGTAGCAAGTTTACTTGCTACAAGTATTTCTGAAGTGGAGACCGGACTGCCAAAGCGAACCCGACTAAACAGGGTGAGAGCGAGACCGCTCAGCTCAATAACGCTGGAAGACTATATCCGTATCGCACGCAGTGTGATGCAATATAGTCTGAAGCGGACTTG
>NZ_KV787011.1:0-22806 GCF_001806975.1 Aerococcus sp. HMSC10H05 | reverse complement strand
GCTCAGAAAGAAAACGTTGGAAGATTAGTGCAGTAGATGACACAGTCAGCTACAAACTAAGCTGAAACGCAGTTCTTTCTGGAGGTGCGAACTCAACTTCACAGGATATGACACAGTGCAAAATGAATATTTATGGGATAGCCTTTCGGCTTCCACATACCTATCACTGCCTTAAAAATAGGATGTGATGCAGGATGTTTAGACAGGGGACGATGGAAGACTATAGCCGTATCACACGCAGTGCGATGCAATATAGTCTGAAGCGGAAACCTGTCTATCCTGCAGAACTCAACTTGCAGTAGGACCGCCCTTAGAAAAATTTTTCTAAGGGCTTTTCTGATGATTCATTCTGTAAGGAGTACCCCCTAATAGTAGGATGTGGGTCATAAATCCTTGTTTCACTGCTAAGACGCGCTAGGTAGTTCCACACTCTGGTCTGTATATTTTAGACTATGGTTATAGCACAAAATACCTGTTACATGGTATATTAATTTATGGTAAGATACCTTATCATTTTTTAATGAGAAAAGATTATCAAAAAACAATTAAATATGCTTCTATTGCAACAAAAGAATTTAACAAAATTGGATCAGTTATGGGGAGAATGAATACTGATCAATTATTAATAGCTGCTTTATACAAGAATCAAGAATTAGATGAAGCAAATCAATTGTTTAAACAATTTAAAAAAGAAAGTGAATGGATAGATGAAAACATTACAGGTTGAGAATATATCAAAAATTTATGGCAAAAAAGATAAGTTTGTAGCAGTAAATAACGTTTCTTTTGATATAAATCCAGGAGAAATTGTATCTTTAATTGGACCTAACGGTGCTGGTAAAACTACAATCGTTTCTATGATTGGTGGGTATATTGAAAAAACCTCGGGTAAGATTTTGGTAAATGGGAAAGAAAAAAATTATAAAAATGATATTGGTGTATCTTTTGGTGGAGATTTAGGATTCTATGGGAATGTTTCAGCCTATGATAACTTAATTTTTTATGCTGATTTAGCTAATGTTCCTTATAAAGAACGAAAAAAAGAAGTTCATCGCGTCTTAGATATTGTTTCTCTTGGAGAGGTAAAAAATAAAAAAGTGAAATATTTTTCTAAAGGTATGAATCAACGTCTTCATATTGCCAAATCATTGTTAAATAATCCTTCTTTATTATTACTGGATGAACCTACAAATGGCTTAGATGTAGAAGTAGCCAAAGAGATAAGGGATACTATAAAAGGATTAACTATTGAAGAAAATGTTAGCATCTTACTAACCAGTCATATTATGGGCGAAATAGAAACATTAGCTGATCGAATTATCTTGATTGGTGGCGGTAATATAAAATTTGAAGGTTCTCTAATGGATATCATTCATTACGCTGGATTACCTAATGGTACAAGTTTAGAAGATGCTTATTTATCTATTGCCCCCAGCTTAAGGAGATAGTTATGTTTCGATTTTTACGTTTATTTTTATTCCATTTAAAGGTTTATATTAGAAATCAATATTTTTTATGGTTACCAATTATTTCTACTATAACAATTTTTCTTTTACAGTATTTAACTGCTAATGGATATAAGCAACTAGATGATCCATATTTATGGATACGTAGCGCAATATTTGGCCTATGGACATCTGCTACAACAGCGACGGGATCGATAGGTTTTCAAAGACATTTAGGAACACTCAAATATTTAATTAATACTGGTATTAATGATTTCATGTCATTAACAGCTTTAATCTTACCCGCTTCTACTTTTGGCTTAATTTCTTTTCCTATATCTTTTACTCTAGCATTAATGTTTAACGTAAAGATTATGCATATAGATTTCAAGTTTATATTGTTAATTTTTATGCTATGGCTAAGTGTCGCTGTGATGGATATGTTAATTGCAGCTTTTTTTGTTCTAACCCCTGATGCCATAGTCTATGAAGAGCTTATCCATATTCCTATTTTATTGTGCAGTGGTTTACTTGGACAAGGAACTTGGTTTGAAAAAATAGCCTATTATACACAATGGGGAGTTCCAATAGTATACCCTATTCAACAAATGCTACCGGAAAATCCTGCTGATTATAGTATATGGGGATATCTCCTCTCACTAATTGTCTGGATAATCTTAGCGATTACTTTAGGAAGTTGGCTATTACGTCGTGCAAAAAAAGATGGGCAAGGGAGGTTAGTGTAATATGCGAGTTCAATTGTTATCACTGGTGCACTTTCGTAATATTAAACCTTTTATTACCTATTTCTTCATCTCTCCTATAATTCAGATGTTTTTATTTGTATTGATTAACCAACAATACTCTAGTTATATTAATTATAGTGTAGCTTTAGGGTCTATATTTATATCCGCGAACGCCAGTGCCATTAATACAATTAACCAACTGTTGGTTACTGATATAATACTGGATATTCATAAAGAGATGATCGTACATAAACCCTACTCTGTAAAATATTGGCTAGATAAGATAGGTACTGTTTATTTATCTTCTTTTCTGTTATTTATTATTCATACAGTCATTTTAGCGATATTTGGTTTAGGAATGGATCAAATATTAATAGCTATGATGATTTTACCTTTAAGTATTCTATATAGTCTATTATTGGGGATTATTTCTTTCTACCTTGCAATTAACATGAATAATATTTATTTCTTCAATAATATTTTTACAAATATTTTACCCATAATTGCTGGTTTAGCCATTCCCATAACCACATATCCAACTATTTTTAAGTTTATATCTAACCTTTTCCCTTACGGTGAAATATTACATTCTATTTATAACAATCAAATTAATATCTCTTATTTATATGTCCATATCTTAATCATCTTAATAGTTTGTATCATAATATATAAATACCGAGTTACCATACAGACAACATAATTTAGTGTTTTTCCCGTTTTAAGAGGGAAATCTAATTATTTATCTTAACTTTTGAATACGAGATAACAAAAAAAGAAAGCTTTTACTGATTGAATCTCAACCCGAAAACTGAACACTCAAAAAAAGAGTGTTGTAAGTTTTCGGGTTGAGATTCAGTAGAAAATTGAGGTGTTTTTCTGTTCCATTAGACATCTTATATTCAAAGTATCATGATACAATGTAAAAAAATCATGTGCTCCTTGTATTCTATTGGGGTATAGTTCAGGTTTATATCCATGCGTGTAAAAATTACGTTTTTCGGTTAATGACTTAGCTAAGCTTTTAATGGATCTAGACGGACTCCTGCCTTCTTTTTTTATGCAGGATTCAACTATTTCGTTCGGAAGCTGTCTAAATAAGTAGCTCAGCTTTGTTTGTAAAGAGTCTTCACCGATAAAGTGGATATTTTTAATGAAATGATCTCTATTCTGCTGTGAAACATTCTTGTTCACAAAGTCAGTTAGCAACTGTTGGTCTTCCTTTAGTTCTTCTTTTTTTTGTTCAATTGAATCATTAACGAAATTCCTATAATATATTTCTAGATTCCTAATTGAATTTAAAAGCTGAGTTTCTACATAATAAGGTAAGTATAAATCATTTAAATAACTGTCAATAATAAAACTCAGTTGTTCTTTCTTTAAATACCAACTATTTAAAATATTCTCAAATTCACTTTCTATAGAACGTAAGGTAAGAGATTTTTTAGGTGCTTTGGTTATTCGTTCTCCAGTTTGTCTGAAAAAATATCTCCCCTTGATTAAGGGATAAAATTTTTCTGAATTTTTCGGTAGAGCTTCTTTTTCACATAAAAATTCTAAGTATTCAAAATGCAACGGTGCTCCACTTAAGAATTCTATCAGCTTTTTAATATGTGTAGCGTTTTGGAAATAGATTGAAAGTCTTTTCCTTTCTCCATCATTCTCAAAGATTTTTAAATAGGAATTTTCTTCGAGGGAATGAGCAGAGCCATTAGTTTTATTTACAACAGCCACGGATTCTGATAGAGACAAGTTCTCAGAAAGAATATTAAACGTTCCTTCATTGTATTCATCCAGATTAAATTGCACAGCTCCTATATTTCTGTCCGGATATCTAAGGAACGAGATCGAACTTTTATCTATCCAGGTATGTAAATGATTAATAGAAAATTTAACATTTTCGACTATGGGTTCCTTTCCAGAATTACCAAAAATTTTATTAAAAGCAGATTTTATTACATCTTCTCCTTGAATTTTATTAAGACTTACGTCTAGTATATAAAATTCATTTACAGAGTATGAGTCAATGCTGAATCCCGGAATATTTTCCTTCCCACGTACTTTATAACACCCTTCTAAAGCCAATAATTTTCCATCCTGTGAAAAACCATAAATGCGATTTAAATGTTGGGTTTTGTGATCAAACATCCCATCAAAAGAATCAAATAATTCGAGAATAATAGAATCAGATTTATAGTGCAGAATACCTCTTATTCCATCCTCTATTTCCTCGTCTTCTCTAAACCATATAGCTAAAATATCAAAATCTTCATAAAGATTATATTCATTTAATTTCATTATTTTGCAAACTTCTCTTTCCATGACAAATAATAGCAACATAATCTTTATAAGCGGAATATTTACTCGACACTCTAAATCTACATCGATAACATTGAAAAATCAACATGCTGTTCATGTCTATTTTGGGTACACTCATAATCGACAAAAAAGCTGAATCAAAAAGTTGTAAACTTTTTCTGATTCAGCTTTTGCATTTAACCTAAAAAGAGCTTTATTCATTAACTCTTCTTTTTTTATGATTTCCTATGGAGTGATTTTGAGGTTTCGTTAGTGTGTATTGATCTGAAATCTCTTCAGGAGAGGGCACATGCAATTCTTCCAGAATCTCTTGCAATGCTCCTTCCATTTCCACTTTGTCGGTCTCTCTGTTAATTAACTGCCATCTGTCTAGCATATCTTCACCTCCTTAATTTGCTGCTTTGGACAGTTTGGGCTCATCCTTATAATAGGGTACTGGCGGATAAGTATAGTACCTGCGATACATCAAAACACCCAGTGCTGCTACGAACAAAACGAGCGACAAGCCTTGTGAAACTCGTAAGAAATCGCCTATCCATAAGCTGTCTGTTCGCATGCCTTCAATAAAAAACCTTCCTGCTGAATACCAAATGACATAGCTGAGCGCCACTTCTCCTTGGCGAAGGAATTGATTATTGTTCCGCAAAAGGAGCAACAAGGCGAAACCAACTAAACTCCATAAAGACTCATAAAGAAAAGTGGGTTGGTAAAGGTTCCGTTGATATTCATTTGGTTAATGATGAATTCCGGTAAGTACAAGTTTTCTAAAAATTGTCGGGTGACTGGACCGCCATGTGCCTCTTGATTGATGAAATTTCCCCAGCGACCAATCGATTGAGCTAGGAGGACACTAGGTGCCAGTATGTCTAGTAAAAGAGTTAGCGTCATTTTCTTTCTTCTTGCAAACCAATATACTGCGAGACCACCCACAATTAGCCCCCCATAAATGGCAATTCCACCATTCCAGATTGCGATGATTTCACTCGGATTCTGTATATAGTAGTCCCATTTGAATAAAACGTAATAAAGTCGGGCACCGATAAAGCCAATTGGTATGGCCCATAATGCCATATCTACCATGGTATCTTCTTCAAGTCCCAGTTTTTGGGCTTCCTTTGTAGCTAATGAAATGCCGATCAGCATCGCTAGAGCAACAATAATTCCGTACCAATAAATCTTTATCGGGACAATTGAAATAGCAACTGGATCGATTACCCTAAGTAAAACATTCATTCTTCAATCCCCTTCATAGCTTACATTAGTTAATTGTTTTAAATCACATAATTTAAGTTCAATTTGTGTAGTTATTTGTTTACAGACAATAAACCCTCATTTATATTGTCAAACACATTGTCAAAATCCCCTTCACCATTGATAACGTAAAGCAGATTTCGCTCCTTGTAGAAGTGAATAAGTGATTCCATTAATTCCTTATTAATGTGTAGCCTATTTTCAATCACTTCTGGTTTGTCATCCAGTCGAATTTTTTCCCTTTTTGATTCGATTTGGGACTTTCCTTGTTTTTCTTTTGAACGAAGATTCCCTCGTTGCGCTAACCGATGTCTTAACGTATCCTGACTTACATCTAAAAAGAAAACAGCGTCTAAATTCTGATTCTGACTTTGTAGGTAAGCTTCGAGCATTTTTGCTTGCTGTAGGGTACGTTGGTAACCATCCAGAATAAAGCCATTTTCAACATATTTTGCTTGTAAGCGACTCTTAACCAATGAGTTTATCCACTCATCTGGAACTGGCTCTCCTTTATTCATATATTCTTGCACTCTGAGTCCGAATGTATCTTTCTCCTTGGTTGCTTCTCGTAACATTTCACCAGTTGAAATAGCCGTCAGGTGGTACTCCTCTGCGATTCTTTTAGCTTGGGTGCCTTTCCCAGCACCAGGTAACCCTAAAAGGACTAGCCTCATAATTTTTCCTCCTTATAAACTAAAAAAGGAAGAGATGATTTTTTAAATCATTTCATCTCTTCCTTTCCTGTGAAACTATTGTATTTTTACACGATAAGGCCATTCAATTATTTCATGTGCCAAATAACTGTTTATTTTGGCTCTAATTTCAATGTCATAGCATTGATGGCAACAATTACAGTCGAAAGTGACATCAAGACGGCACCGACTGCTGGACTTAATGTTATGCCAATTGGTGCTAGTATTCCTGCAGCTATTGGGATCGCGATAAAGTTATACCCTGCTCCCCAAATAAGATTTTCTTTCATCTTACGTGTGGTCTTCTGAGCCAACTCGATAAAGGATTCAATGTCGCCAGGGTCTGACTGTGTCAAGATGACATCGGCTGAATCCAATGCTACTTGAGTTCCGGCACCAACAGCTATACCAACGTCTGCTAATGCAAGAGAAGGTGCATCGTTGACCCCGTCACCGACCATGATAACTTTCTTTCCTTCTGCTTTAAGTTTTTTAATTAATTCATATTTGTCTTGAGGAGATTGATTAGCTAGATAATCAATACCTAAAATTTCTGCAGCTCCTTGAGCCGCTTTTTCATTGTCACCCGTTGCCATAATCGGCTGAATATTGTTCTTTTTAAGGGCTTGTATTAAGTCTTTACTTGTTGGTTTTAATTCATCCCCTAAAGCTACAGCACCGATTGCTTCGTCGTTTTCTACTAAGACACTGAGGGTTGCTCCTTTTGGAATATCCATATTCAGATTATGTCCATATGATTTTTGACTGATTAATTGATAACGATGTCCGTTAGCTTGACCTTCTACACCAGCGCCAGAAATAACATCAATCGAATCAAAACTTACTGGACGTATCCCTTGCTGTTCTGCGTAACTAATAATTGACTGAGCGATAGGGTGACTAGATCCGCCTTCGATACCTGCTAATAAGGCAACAATTTCATCTTTCGTATATTTATCATTAAAGAGTTCAACATCTGATACTTTAAACTCACCAGTTGTTAAAGTTCCCGTTTTATCTAAAACTATAACATCTGCGTTTGTAGTCAACTCCAAAGCGTCCCGGTCTTTCACTAATAATCCCCGACTGGCCCCTAAGCTGGTACTACGAGCAGTCACCAATGGAATAGCCAGACCCAGGGCATGCGGACAAGCAATAACTAATGTGGTGACTGTAAAAATAACTGCCGTTGGTACATCAGCTATAACCATCCATATGACAAGGGCAATAAGCGCTACAATAACCGCAATATAAAAGAGCCATCCTGCAACTTTTTGTGCAAGATTTTCTGCTCGAGAAGATTGGCCTTGAGCTTGACTGATTAATGCCTGAACCTGAGAAATGAAGGACTTATCGCCCGTCTGCTTTATTTCCACATAGAGGACTCCGCCACCATTGGTTGATCCACCGATGACCTCATCTCCGGGATTTTTTTCAATTGGTTTCGATTCCCCAGTCACAAGCGCTTCGTTTACATGTGATTCGCCACGCTGGATCGTTCCATCTGCTGGAACATTTTCTCCGGCTTGAACACGAATCAAATCACCTACTTGCAAGTCAGCAACAGGACGAGTCTCAATCGAATCGTCTTCTAAAACAACATGAGCATCTTTCGGCACCAACTCAGCCAATGCTTTTTGCGCGTCCCCTGCTTCACCCAATGCCTTCATTTCAATCCAGTGTCCTAATAGCATGATTAAAATTAACGTTGCAAACTCAAAGAAGAAGTCCATGACATGTTCTCCAGTTACATATCGAGCGCCCACTGCGTAAACACTATAGGCATAAGAAACCGTTATTCCCAAAGTAACCAAGGACATCATGCCTGGAGCTTTTGAATTAAACTCATCTTTCGCACCCATGTAGAATGGTTTTCCGCCATAAATGTATAGAATTGTTGCCAATACAGCTGCTACAACGTCTGCATAAGGAAAGATAATTTGGAAAGGCAACTGAATATCCATCATAGGAGTAATGAGTAAGATTGCAATTCCTAATGGGAGTGACTTCAAGAAAATCTCCTTAAAGCTACCGTGATGGTGGTGGGCATGCCCTCCCATTGCGCCATGATCCATTTCACTGTGATTCATCTTGCTGTGATCCATCTGACTATGGTCCATCTTGCTGTGATCCATGTCGCCGTGATTATGATGACTATGTGACGAATGTTTTTTGTTATTACTCATTTTTAATTCCTCCTTATTATATTAGAGAATAATTTTAAAGTTTTATAACTTTCTCATCTAACACTACATATAATTCTCATGAAAAGGGTTCTATACTTTATCTCTATCTACTATCTATGAATAAACGGTATTCGTACTTTATGCACTTAATACTGAATAGTTAGTTTCTGCTAAAGCAGCATTGAGCGTTTCGGTATCAATCTCTGTTTGACTTTCAAGTACTGCTTTTTTAGTCGCTAAATCAACCTCTACAGATTCAACCCCTTCAATAGCTGAAAATCTTTCTTGTACCGTGTTCGCACAACCTGCACATTTTACGCCATCTAATAAGACTTCTTTTTTCATTATTCTATTCCCCTTTTTATTTTTTTATCTTCTCCTATTATATAGAATAGGAAGAAGTTTAAATCCCAAATAAGCTACGTGTTTTCTAAACAACTGCTGGTTTGAATCGTCTTAACCGTAAAGCATTGAGCAAGACCGATACGGAGCTGAAACTCATGGCGACTGCCGCAAACATTGGATTCATCAATGGTCCGCCAAAAATATGCAAGAGACCCATCGCAACTGGAATACCTACAAGGTTGTAAGCAAAAGCCCAGAACAAGTTTTGTTTAATGTTTCGTAGCGTTGCATGACTTAAATCAATCGCAGTCAATACAGCGGTTAAATCATTACGCATAAGGACAATATCAGCCGATTCAATCGCCACATCTGTACCTGATCCAACTGCAATACCGATATCTGCTTGAGCTAATGCGGGTGCATCGTTAATGCCGTCTCCAACCATCGCTACCTCCTTGCCTGCCTCTTGTAGTTTTTTGACTTCCTCTGCTTTATCTTCAGGTAATACTTCACTTAATACACTGTCTATACCCACTTGCTTAGCAATCGCTTTGGCTGTACGTTTGTTATCTCCAGTAATCATGATTACTTCAACACCGCGTCTTCTAAGTTCTTTAACAGCCTTCATACTATTTTCCTTGAGTGTGTCAGCTACTGCGATAATTCCAGCTAGTTTTCCATCAACAGAGAGATACATCGGTGTTTTTCCTTCGTCTGCTAAACGATCGGATTCTTTTTCCATGCTTGATAAATCAATCTTTTGCTCTAGCATCAGTTTACGGTTTCCAATGTACATATCTTTGCCCTCAATTTCAATTCGAATCCCGTGTCCAGGAATCGCTTCAAAATGATCTGGTTTAGCTAATATCATGTTCTCTTCTTTTGATTTCTGTACGATGGCTTCGCCTAATGGGTGTTCAGAACCTGTTTCACCGGAAGCTGCATAATATAAAAGATTTTCTTTAGTAATAAGAGGAGTTACCAAAATATCTGTCACGATAGGTTTACCTTCTGTCAGTGTCCCTGTTTTATCAAATACAACCGTGTCTAAATTATGAGTGGTTTCTAACGCCTCACCACTTTTTATCAAGACACCATGTTCTGCCCCTTTTCCGGTTCCAACCATAATACTTGTTGGAGTCGCCAAACCTAAGGCACATGGACAAGCAATGACAAGGGTTGTTATGATAACGGATAAAGTAAATATTCCAGATTGACCTGCAATTAACCAAGCAATCCCTGCTAAAACGGCTAATGCTATAACAATCGGTACGAAATATCTGGTAATGATATCGGCCATTCGAGCAATGGGTGCTTTAGACCCTTGAGCATCTTCTACTAATTTTATGATTTGAGATAGAGTTGTATCACTTCCCACTCGAGTCGCGCGGTAATCAATGGAACCATTTTTATTGATACTAGCCCCAATAACCTCGTCTCCACTTTCCTTTTCCACGGGGATACTTTCTCCTGTCAGCATTGATTCATCGACTGAAGTGCGTCCCTCAACAACAACACCATCTACAGGCATACTTTCTCCCGGACGAACTCGAATAACATCTCCTAAAGCGACTTCGTCCACAGTAATCTCTTGTTCCACACCATTACGTATCACTCGAGCTGTTTTAGGAACCAAGTTGACTAATTTTTCAATCGCTGAGGACATTTGCCCCTTTGATCGCTCTTCTAAAAATAACCCTAACGTATGAAGAGTTAAGATAACTCCAGTCACTTCATAGTAAAGTAAATCTGAAAAGTTCCCGTAACCTAAGCCAGCCCCGATCGTCGCTGCCAGACTGTATACAAAAGCGGCCGCGGTACCAAGGGCAATCAGGGAATCCATATTTGGGTGACCTTTAAATAAGGTTTTGAATCCCTTCTGGAAATATTCCCAGCTTACTACCATTATCGGCAAAGTCAGAATAAGTTGTAAAAGAGAAAAATTAAGTGCATTTATCATTGGGTTAACGATATTTGGTAGAGGCATACCGACCATTGGACCCATGGATATAATTAGTAAAGGGATTGTAAATATAATGGATATCCCAAAACGATTTGAAAGTTGCTTCATTCTTTTATCTTTTTTTTCACGCTTCTCTGCTCGTGAATTATCTTGAGTCTCAGTTGTTTCTAATACGGCTGCATAACCACTATTGGATACAGCACCAGTCACATCAGATACTGAAATTGCTGACGGGTTATAGGAAACTTGCATTTTTTCTGTCGCTAAATTGACGGAAGCTTTATCTACGCCCGACAACTTTCCGACGGCTTTCTCAATTGTCTGTGCACAGGATGCGCAGGTCATCCCTTCAATTGCAAAGGTTTGCGTCGTTCCTTCTTGGGCAATCAGTTCATACCCTGAATTATCCACCGCTTTTTGTAGATTTTCTACCGAAAAAGTTGGTTCATCGTACTCTATACTTAACTTCTCTGTTGCTAGGTTCACGGAAGCCTGTGTGACCCCACGTACTTTTTTTGCCGCTTTTTCTACTGTCTGCGCACAAGACGCACAGGTCATACCTTCTATGGCAAACGATTTATTCTCCAATTTTTTCACTCCTTATTCTCCATGATGATGTAAATGGCACTCGCATTGCCCTTCTGTACACTGACAATCCACTTCTTCTACTGCGAAAGCTTTTTTCATCTCTAATATTTCTTCTAGTCGCTGGATATCATCGAAGCTTAAGACATGATCTTCAATGATACTCCCTACTACATTCCCGACATTCTTTCGACAAATACGGTTGAAAATATCGTCTGTATAATTTCCTACGGCTTCTTTCTCTTCAATATTGGCAGTATAAATAAATTTTCTACCTTCTTGCTCTGTATTTAGTACGCCTTTTTCAACCAGTCGACCTAAGAGCGTTTTGATAGTGGCTTGTTTCCAGTCCATTTTTTCTTTCAATATGGAAATGACTTCTTTACTAGTCGCTTGGGTATTCGCCCAGACTACACGCATAACTTCCCATTCAGCATCTGTGATATGAGGGTTAACTACTATTGTACTCATTCACTTTCCCTCCTTATTGTCTACATTCGTAAACGTAAATATTTGAGATAAGTTTACTATTGTAAACCATTCTTGTCAAGTCTTTTTTAAATAAATGTAACCAGCTATTATTGCCTTTGTTTTCCTATCTTTACCCGATACTAATTATAAGGTTACCATTGATTTACTTTTATTGATTTTAGAATCCCTTATTTTTAAAATTATATTTTCTAAATATGATGAACACTATTGAGCAATTTAATTGTTTATCGTATTTAGGAAATCAAGAATTGAGAAAAAGCAGAAAAATAGAAAAAACCTATACACCCGGAAGTTATCATAGACTTCTTGTGTATAGGGATCTTTTTACTTTTTAAATTTATTGAATGTTTATTCTTCTCCGTTTTCTTCTATATCTTCAATTAATTGTTCCATCTCAGCAATTTCTTCTTCTTGTGCTTGTATAATTTCTTCACTTAATTGCTGTACTCGTGAATCTGTGAGATTGGCATTTTCACTAGTCATAATAGCGGTAGAGTGGTGTGGAATCATGGCTCTCATCCAAGCAGTATCGTCTACGCCAACTTGGTTTTGAATAAGCCCAAACGATCCCAGCACGAGTAAGACTGAAAGCCCCATTATAACGGTGTTTAATTTTTTATTATCATACATTTTCCACATAAAACCCATCATAATGATAGCCATGACTGCGCCCATCAAAATAGCCATATAAACACGGGTTTGACTCAAGTAAATGTGCGCAAATTCATTGACATTCACAAACATTAGAAAATACATAATGACTGTTGAAGTTAAAATCATGAGGGCAAATTTTAGGTATTTATTCATAATTATCCGTCCTTTTTTAGCATTTCTTAAACTTTAAGTTTGGTAGGTATTTTAATGTACCACTAGTGATTATTGAACTAATTCTTCTTCAACAAACCATTTATGATTACGAACAACTGCTCCGCCATCTGTTGGTTGGTAATCCACCATATAAACATTCGTAGTTACAGCGTCATCAATTATTGCAGTTGCTCCTTCCATACCTTCCATATGGTTGGCTTCTAATGTCACTTCTTCTCCAGGTTCAAATGCGCCTTTGGTTGACTCAGAAATTTCTTCGTGGATAACCCAGCGATGATTTTCCTCTCGTTCTCCACCATTGGTTGGATTGAAAGAAACTTCATAAGCCGTCGTAGCAAATACGCCAGAAACAGTTGCTTCGGCACCTTCCATTCCAGGCATATGACCGCGCTGAAGAATAACAGATTCTCCTACTTCGTACATCGGATTTTCAGCTTCTTCCAAGCCTTCTGTAATTTCTCCCGACTCATCATGCTTCATATCTCCCATATTATCCATATCTCTTGTTTTTTTGGACTCGCTAATTATCTGGTTCTCATAGCTATCTTCTAATGATGGTTGATTTTCAAGTGTGTAGTTAGCAAATATTAAATCAGCGTTTTTAATATTAAATGCTTCAGTTAAATCGTCTACTGAAAAATTAGTACTTTGAGAAATCGCCCAGAGAGTATCTCCCCAAACCACTTCGTAATTTTGAAGTTCTTCTAATGTATCGTATTGGGAAACATCTGCTTGTACTTCTTCTACTGTACGCGCTCTCCAAAATTGGCTTGAGTCTTGTACTTCTTCCCCTAATTCTTCCTCTACTAGCCATTTATGATTTTCAACAGTATCGCCTGTTTCTGTATCCGTGTACGTGACCATATAAACAGTGGTGTCTTCTACCGAATCAATAGTTGCGGTCACCCCTTGCATACCGGGCATATGGGAAGCTTCTAGAACGACTTCGTCACCTGCTTGGTAAGGCTCGTCTTGGGCATTTTCAACTTCCTCGTGTACAACCCATTTGTGATTGGCGATTTCCTCTCCTGTTTTGGTGTCGTTATAGGTGATTTCATAGGCAATTGAATCAAAGGCACCTACAACCTCACCTGTAGCTCCCATCATTCCTGGCATGTGATCGGTTTGAATCGTTACTTCGCTTCCTTCTGGATAAGTTGGATTTTCTGCTTCTGCCAATCCTTCTGGAATTGCCCCAGATTCATCATGTTCCATACCTTCGTGGCCTGTTTGAGATTTATCCGTTGTTTCGCTAGCCACCGTTTTCGATCCAGTTTGAGCAGCATTATCTGCATCATCAAGTGTATTCGCGCCTACCTTATTCACTAGTGGATAAGAACTTAATAATGCTACAGATAAAAGACTACTTATAATTGTTTTTTTCATACGATTTCTCTCCTTTTGGTGATACCACCTTTGTCTACAAATGTAGTTGAATGAACTTACATGTAGTTTATAATTACCCCTTATCATTGTCAAACACTTTGGTTTTTATCAATTACAAATGAAGACTTATCGTTGTTTTTATTATCTCATCAATATTTAAAAAGCGATTCCATAATAAACACGTAGATTAATTTAGAAACCAAAGACAACAAATTATCCCTTAGATCACCTATAAATCCCTTATTAATGCCCACTAATTTTAATTGTTTTTAAAGTACTTCTTTTACAAGTTCAGTCAAGCCCATATCTTTCGTTAAGATTTATGTTGCAACCTATAGTTATAAGAAATGAATATGGCAAAAAATGATTAGGTAGCGTTTATTAATCCATGATCATTAGTCTTAACTTTTGAATACAGTTTTTTTATTTTTTAGATATTTTTAGAGTCCATAATATCTATTTTTGTTAATGCTAAATTAGAATAGGCAATTATTGCCAAATAAGTTTCGGCACTTTATTCCAGAAATATAAATAAATTTTTTGATGAGATTGGAAAACCGGTGTCTACAAACTTTGTATATGGATATGAGGATCCTAAAAATTCTTCATTTTTGCTTTTAGGAAGTCTTTCTGTTATTGACCAAAAATATTATATAGCAGCCTTTTTCGAAAATGAGATTGTTCTTGCGCTACTGACTAGAACTGGTAAATTTCAGGGGAACTATATAAGTATACCTCAAAATCAAATTAAAGATATCAGAGTGAAGAAAGGTTTAATACAATACAAGGTAATAATAGATATTGATAATCAAAAACATATCTTAAAGTGTAATAAATTCATCTTCAATATGCCATGGCAAAAAGAAAATATTCAGCATCTAGAAAATAATGCATGGTATATTAAATAGCTAAAGACTATCATTATTACTAAACGTAAAGGCCCTCTAAAGTTAGTTTTTCCTCTAACTTTAGGGGGCCTCTATATATCTTAGTATTTTTTATACCAAACTAAATATCACCTTTCTTTAGGGTAGTTATTTCGGCTATACCCCTCTCATCAACTTTGATATCCACTCTCATAGCTTTGATCCTTTAGCATAACCTTTTATTAATGATTTTCTTGTTCTAAAGCATAATCCTCATACACTTGATTAGCGTCGTAATCTAATTGCCATACTGGCGTATAAATTGGGTTAATAGTCACCGCATATTCATCTGTTTTGGGATCATTATAATAACTTAATACGGTTTGAATATTCGGATTATTTAAATCTTCTTCTCGAACCGCAATAGTTAAAAAATATTCAGGTGGAGTCTGTTTAGGATCTTCCATAGCTAAAGCATCATCCACATCGTATCCTGCATCCTCAAAATAAGAAACGGCTGTTACTGCTAAATCTAAATCTTGTAATGCTCGAGGTAGTTGTGCTGCTGGCATATAAGTAAAGGAAATATTTTTAGTATTTTCTATAATATCGTCTTCTGTAGGAAAGGCGCCCACATCATCAGCCAAAGTGATTAATCCAATACTATCTAAAAAATGGAAAATATAGCCAATACTTACATCGTCTTCATTCATCCCAATAACAGCATTATTTGGAATATCTTCTAAACTCTTCACATTCTTATCACTAGCATATAATCCTAACCTAGCAACTAATGAGAATCCAATCGGACGAATTTCATTGTTAGCCTCTTGATTATAAGTATACATGAAAGGGATATATTGAAAATTATTTATATCAATTTCACCTTCAGATAATGCATTGTTGGCAGCTGTAAAGTCACTGAATAGAACAGGTTCTAAATGAATATTTTCACCTGCATCCTCTAAACGATCTGCTACATTTTGCCACATATCTTCTGTAATTGAGGAGACGACACCTACTTTTAAGTTGACTAAATCTTTATTCGTTGTTTCATCTAGACTTTGTTCAGATTGATTAATATTTGTACCACTATCAGTAATCTCATTATGGCCACATGCCATCATTACAGGTATTAAAACCAGAACCCACCATAATTTTTTCATATAACTTCTCCTAAGCTTAACTCATAATATATCAAGTAGTATTTTTTAAATAAAAAATGAAAGTAGCGAAAACTAATTGAATCATATTTTTTTCGCTTTAAAAATTATTTAAATATAAACATATGCCCAGTAAGTTTCATGGCCGTTTAACTCAGTTGGCTAAAGACGTTTTCAATAGTGTCTTCAAATACTAAGGTATCGTGATATGGCATTTGAAGTGGTGATTTGTTTACTACGGTTAGGTATTTTCCTCTGAAGTAATTTAAGAATCCCGCTGCTGGATATACGACTAAACTTGTTCCTAAGATCACTAATAAATCTGCTTGGCGAATTTTATCCACTGCCCCGTTCACTACATCTTGGTCTAATTGTTCTTGGTACAAGACAATATTAGGTCTAACAATACCTTGATCAATTGGACAGCGCGGAATACCATCCTGGTCTAATTGAAGTTCTTCTAATTTATAATGATGGCCGCATGAGACACAGTAGTTATCTAAAGTGCTACCGTGTAATTCATAAACCGCTGCTGAACCAGCTTTTTGGTGCAGACCGTCAATATTTTGTGTAACCACTGAAACATCTTTACCTGACCCTTCCAAGCTGGCAATAAATTCGTGCCCTATATTAGGC
This sequence comes from Aerococcus sp. HMSC10H05, assembly GCF_001806975.1. Classification (NCBI taxonomy): domain Bacteria; kingdom Bacillati; phylum Bacillota; class Bacilli; order Lactobacillales; family Aerococcaceae; genus Aerococcus; species Aerococcus sp. HMSC10H05. The sequence goes on along the minus strand of NZ_KV787011.1, from coordinate 5,906 downwards.
TTGGCTTCTGGATAGACTAATTTATCAAAGTGATAAGCAAAGTATTCCTTTGGATATTGTGTAAAGAACTGATGCGAAACGATTTCTTCTGGGCTATAAGTCCCTCCTAAATCTTCCATAAAAAGGCCATTCGCGGACCGGAAATCAGGAATACCAGAGGCCGTAGACATACCCGCTCCTGTGAAAAAGACAATACGTTGACTATCCTGAATTTGTTGTTTAAATTGTTGGATTTTATCGTCCATGATAATCCTCCTTTAGATAATGCTCTACTTATTCTAACATTACCAAATTTATCATGCGAAATATCAAACCATTAAAACTTGAGCAAACCAAATGTTTATAAAATGAATAAGACTTACAGGATTGACATCGCTTAAGATCTTTAATCAAAAAAAGAGAGCCAGAAATATCCGACTCTCTTAAATGCGCACCGAAGCAATACATCTCTATTCGCTAAGCATATAATTTTTATTACCCATTTAACGCAATCACTATTTGTCTAATTGGTTTAACGGTAGAATTTCTTCTTCAATGACTTCTTGATATTGGTTTTTTATTTTCTTCCAATAATTTAATCGGGTAAATCCTTTACTTCGATATTGATTTAAAAATTTCTCGGTATCCATATTATCCTTTAGGTTTTGTTCACCAATTTGTCGGCCTTCTTTTTCAGGTATATATGAATCCACTAAATATCTAAAATCATCTTTATTAAAATAATAGTCTAAAGCAATATCTGTTTCTATTTTATCTTTTCTAGCTTGAACTTTTTCTCTAATTTTTTTAGAAACACTGAATTCATCTGTAGCATTTGTACCCATAAATAGTGCTTCTCGCCAAACTTCATCTACTAACTCGCCTAGTTTAGGGTTACTTTCTTTAAATTTAGCAAGGTGTACTTCTACATCTTTTAATCGTTTATCCGTATTTTTAGCTGTAGGTGCATTTACAATAGATTGCATTAAGAGCATTAGGTATTCATAATCAATTTGTTGCTTGCCAACTTCAGATAATTGATAATCAAAATCAACGGTTATCTCATCTGGATTATCTTCATCGTTCTCACGTATAATCTCTAACGCATTTTCATACTTTCCATGATAATCTTCGATTTTATCGGGATTTAAACCAAATTTTTGTGAAAACACCTCTTCGTTATATTCCATATAAACTTGAATGGCTCCGTAAGTTTTATCAAATTGTTGATAAGCATTCACAAATAGTTTTAAGCGATCCAAATCATCATTCATATCAATACTTTCGGGATTAGGTGCTACTTCATTTAATTTATGAAACGCCTCAATAAATCGTTCATAACTTTCATCCCAGTTTGGTGCTTGTATTTCATTCTCACCACCATTTGAATACAAGTAGAAAGCCTCTTCCACTGCTGATTGGAATCGATTTGGATATTCAAATACTAAAACTTGTCCATATCTTTTATCGCGGTCATAAATTCGGTTGGTTCTAGAGAAGGCTTGTATAATCCCTTGTGGCGTCATTGGTGGTCGATCGATTAATAATAAGGCTGTAGATGGTGAATCAAATCCGGTTAATAACCGATCTACAACAATCACAATATCAATTTGTTCGCTACGAGATTGGTAGATATCTCTTTTTCGAGCTAAACGATTATTGACATCATGGTTAAATGTCCCTATTTGTCCTAAATCAAAATTGGTATTGAACATTTTATTATAATCTTGCATCACTTTTTTAAACTGTTCTTGGCGTTCAAACGATGTTTCTTCAGTTTCTTGCAGTGAGTATGTCACCGTTACTTTAGGGAAGTCAGCAACATGTCGTTTAGTTTTTTCTGAAATCTTAACTGAACTTTCCCCTCGGATTACTTGTTGAAACAATTCGTAGTAGCGTTGTGCATCCGGTATTGATTTGGTTGTTAATATAGCACTGTATGTCTTACCAGGACCTCTATTTAATTTAAATTTATGTCTTGAATTATTGATGATTTTATCAATAACTTGAAGTTTATGTTCATCACTTTCGTAGGCTTCTTTGGGTAAGTATTTCTCTATTTCTTGATCACTTAAATCAGCTACATCAATGCCTTGTCGGATAACGTAATCAAGCATAGAGTCTTTGTCTACTGTATCCACATATTCTACTTGAAAACCTAAAACAGCATTATCATGGATTGCTTCCTTTACAGTATATTCATGCAGTCTAGGCCCATATTGCTCCTCAGTTGTCCGCGCTAGGTTCCCCTTCTCGTCTCTCGCATTTTCCGCAAATATCGGTGTGCCAGTAAAGCCGTACCAAAGTGATTTAGGGAAGAATTTAACAATCTCTTGCTGCTTTTCTGGGGATACAGCTCGGTGGCATTCATCTACTACAAAACCAAGGTTTAAGTTACGAAGTCGTCTTGCGTTTCGATTATCTTCTTTGTTCGCATATCTTTTCATGACATGGTTTAACTTTTGAATAGTCGTTACGATAAGATTGCGTTCACTAGAAAGTAATTTTGTTACTAAGTCTCTGACACTATCCGTTTGGTCAACCGATACGACATCATTTTCAGCGTAAGATTGGAATGCAGTACCAGTTTGTTGGTCTAAATCCTTTCGGTCCACAATAAAAATGGTTTTATCTAGAGAGGAACCTTTTCTTAACAAGTTACGCGCTACTTTGTACGACGTAAGCGTCTTACCTGACCCTGTCGTATGCCATACATAACCAGATTGTCTCATAGCTACTGCACCCTCAACTGCTTGAATCGCATGAATTTGATAAGGGCGCAACAGAATAATTGCTTTCTTATCTCGATCTAATACTAAAAACTCAGTAACCATTTTATGCGCTTGCGGTATAGATAACACTTCTCTAGCAAACTCTAGATATTTATTGACGCGTTTATTTTCCTTATCAACCCAAGAAGTAAGGAATTCTCTATTTAAATGCTGTGCATCGGCGGCTGCTATATACTTTGTATCCACACCATTAGTTACGACAAACATTTGAAGCGTTGAAAAGATGCCTCTATATTTACCTTCTTCAGAATACTTTCTAATCTGTTCAAAAGCAGACATATAGCCGACAGTCTTTTTCTTTAATTCAATTTGAATCATCGGCAAACCATTAATCAATAAAGTAACATCGAAACGGCGATCACGATCCATTTCAGCTTCTCGGTCTACACGATATTGACGAATTACTTCATAAACAGAAGTTCCTCCTGAAACGTTATCACTTCTAAAGACTTCTAACTGAACCATACCTAAAGATGCATCTTCTCTTTGTACATCAACCTTCGCAATCCCATTTTCACCTCTTAACCAAACTGCAGCTTGATAAGGTGAAGAGAAATTTAACTGAGCTTTGATTTGTTCAAATTCCAAATCTGTTAAAGGTTTATCAACCAAATATTTTTTATTATTCATAAATAATATATTTTTAAAATTTTCCCATAACTGTGCTTCAGTTTTAATATCATCTCTGGGCTGCCATTGTGAATCTCCGTTAACTAATTGATCAATTAAACATTTTTCCATCTCCAACTCAGAAAGCCCCATATTCTCACTCCTACACTGGTTTATCATTACTGATAATATAACATATTTATATACCAAAAAAACTATTCACGCTTGGGAACAGTGTAAGTTAGGCTCAATTTATGACTTTAGTAAAGGCAAGGGATTACCATTAAATAGTTTTACTTATTCTAAGGATGATCCTGCTATTGCTTATGGACATTTATATACAAAATATTCAGAAGTAATTAGTGAAGTGTATCTAAGTTCTAATGATCAGGGTGTATTATCAAAAGATAATGATTTACTGTTTCCGGGATCTTCTACAGTTCCTAATGGTACGGCTCAAGCAAATGCAATTACGTTAAATAATATTAAACTTGGTGGGGATATAATAATTGGCAGACCCAAACAAAATGTTCTTGTTTCATCTATTTTTATGAGTTATCAAATTAATTCACAAAGACAAAAGTTGTTTCCTATCACTGTTGGTACAACCATCACTCATATGTATGGGAAAGATCTTTCTAAGATTAAATTTTCTATAACAAGCTATTCAGAACAAGAAAAAATAAGTGAGTTTTTCAAACAATTAGATAACATGATCACTCTTCATCAAGAAAAATTAGAGCATTTGAACTTAATTAAACAATCATTATTACAAAATATGTTCACCTAAAAAGGCTGCAACCCCTAAAAATTCATGAGACTGGTTACAGCCGTTGCACTCATTATACTAAGGAAGACAAGTGTCTCATAATCTTATCGTTATCTTGATTTTCAAGTTCATGAATAATATGTAAGTATGTTTCTTGAGTTGTTGACATGCTAGAATGTCCTAATCTTCTTGCTACAGTCGCTATTGAAACTCCTGCAAATAATAGTAATGATGCATGTGTATGTCGTAGACCATGGATAGAAATTTTAGGTATATTAGTACTTTGGCATAAGGCTTGAAGTCTATTATTAACAGTTGAATTATATACTCGCTTCTTCACAAAGATTAAAGTTTCGTTATCCATATTTCTAGTCAATTGTGAAAATTGCATAGCAGTTTGCCAATCTAATTGAATTTTTCTTTTAGAAGACGTATTTTTAGTTTCTTGGAAAGATCCCTTAGGTGATTTATAGTCCCATGTTTTACTTATAGTTAATTTTTGTGTAGTAAAATCGAAATCTTTAGGGGTTAAAGCAAGAGCTTCAGAAAAACGAAGACCAGTTTTGATAATTAGTAAAATAAACCAGTCCCAATTAATATCTTCTGATAAATCCATTTGCCTAATTAATGCTTGAACTTCAAATTGATTGAGATATCTTGGCCTTTTATTTCGAGGTTTAATGCCTTTAATTACTACCTTTCTCGTTGGATTGATTGTGAGTATTCCCTCGTCCATTGCATCAAAAATAGCACTTTTAATTTGGTGATGAAAATCCATAGTTGTTTGCTTTTCATGGGTTAATGCGAAATCATTAAGTAAGGATTGATATGATTTTCTAGTTAAATCAGCAATTTTTAAATTTGGTGCAAGATGTTCCAAATGTTTTTGACTATTATAATACTTACTTAACGTTATTGGACGAATAGCTCCAACTTTGTAGAGCTCAATCCACTCAAGAAAGTACTCAGATAATAATAAATTTTTTCTATTTTTTTTCATAATAAAACCTCCATAAAATAGTGATGATTTACCATCGCTATATATTATGGAGGTTTTAATGTCCTTTAAATAAACATTTGCTGTAGTAATTCTTTTTTTAATGATTTTAATTGATCTAATCTATGATGATGAACAGTGATAAGGTTGTCCAATTCTTTGAAAAATACACCAATTATTTCTTGTTCGTTTTTATTGGGAATAAAAACTTTTATACTGTTAATATCGGAGCTATTATACGAAGGTAAGGCTCCTACTTGTGCATACCTAGGTAGATAAATAGTTTCAAATAATATTTTACCAAAATCTGAATTCCAAGAATCACCAAATATATACGCCATAGTATTGTTATCAAGTAAAAATGGTGTTCTAACAATCCGCTTTCTGTTTAACATAATTGCTGCACCAACTTTTGCAAAGATCACAGCTGGAACATTCATTATTGGTTTCCAATTTCTTTTTTTTAGTTGTTCTGTATCAACATAATTATTTGAATTTTTCATTTCATGTTCATTTCCAATATTATTCATATCAGAAACTTTAAAAAATGGAATCCCTTTTTTACCACCTTGTTCCTCATCTGGAAAACCAATTCCAGATTTTGATTCACCTAATTCCCCCAGCTTACGCTGTTTCCAATCTTCATTAAAGTTAGCAAACCTTAATTTAGGTACAGTTTCGTCCTTTTTTGGAAACATTTGCTGTAATAATGCTTGTTTGAGCTTTTCTAATTGGGCTAACTTACGCTGATGAAGAGTAA
>NZ_KV787010.1:0-44589 GCF_001806975.1 Aerococcus sp. HMSC10H05 | reverse complement strand
TCCCACCAACACTATTTATCATAGAACCGAAAAAAGCCAGTAAATCATCATTTTGAGATTTACTGGCTTTCCTTATTTTTTATGAATAAATAAATTAAACATTCATGATTTCGTCTTCTTTATCAGAAGCAATCTTTTCAATATTTTTTATTGCAGCGTTTGTTAAATCTTGAATGTCACTTTCATATGAACGTACGTCATCTTCAGTAATTTCTTTCGCTTTTTCAGCCTTCTTTGTTTCATCAATCGCATCACGACGGATGTTACGAATAGCAATTTTAGCATCTTCTAAGTCTTTACCAACGATCTTACTTAACTCTTTACGACGTTCTTGTGTTAACGCTGGAATAATCAAACGAATGACAGAACCATCATTTGTAGGCGGAATACCTAAATCTGATTGTTGTAACGCACGGTCGATATCATTTAAAGAGCTTTTATCGTATGGAGCAATTTGTAACATACGTGGTTCTGGAATAGTGATTGTCGCCAATTGACGTAAGTCAGTTGGTACACCGTAGTAATCAACCATAATACCATCTAATAAAGAAGCGTTCGCTACACCAGCACGGATACGTGATAATGTGCGTGAAAAAGCTTCTTCCGATTTCACCATGCGATTCTTAGTTTCTTTTAATAAATTATCAATAGCCATTGAAATAACTCCCTTATCCTTCTATTGTCGTACCAATATCTTCACCTAAGATAACACGGCGAATATTACCTTCTTCATTTAAGTTGAATACAACTAAAGGAATATTATTATCCATGCTTAATGATGAAGCTGTCGTATCCATTACTTGTAAGTTATTGCTGATAACCTCTAGATGCGATAATTTATCATATTTAACTGCCGCATCATTTTTACGAGGATCATCAGAGTAAACACCATCAACACCGTTTTTAGCCATTAAAATAACATCTGCTTCAATCTCAGCGGCACGCAATGAAGCTGTCGTATCTGTTGAGAAGTAAGGATTACCAGTACCCCCAGCAAAAATAACAACGCGCCCTTTTTCTAGGTGTCGTTCAGCACGACGGCGTATATATGGTTCCGCAATTTGACGCATTTCAACTGAGGTTTGTACACGAGTTGGCACACCAATATTCTCTAAAACATCTTGTAAACCTAAGGCATTCATGATGGTAGCAAGCATACCCATGTAGTCCGCTTGTGCACGCTCCATCCCCATTTCTTCACCAGTTTTACCGCGCCAAATATTTCCACCGCCTACAACGATTGAAATTTGTACACCCAAACGATGAACTTCTTTGATTTCTTTTGCAATACCTTTCATTGTTTCTGGATCAATACCAAAACCATTGTTACCAGATAAAGCCTCACCTGAAAGTTTTAAAACTACACGCTTGTATTTAGGTTCCGTCATTCTATTCTCCTTACTAAAAAGGTTGAGAAAGAAACCTTTCCCAACCTATTTTAAATTCCCTCTTCATTACTTCTCTATTTTAAGCAAATTCAAAAAGTTTATATCGGGATCTTGTTAAATTATTTACCCATTTGAGCAGCTACTTCGCTAGCAAAGTCATCTTGGCGTTTTTCGATACCTTCGCCGACTTCAAAGCGGAAGAAATCTTTAATTTCAGCATTGTTTTCTTTTGCTACTTCTGCAACAGTTTTGCTGTCATCTAATAAGTATTTTTGATCAACTAAGCAGATTTCTTGGAAGAATTTACGTAAACGACCAGTAATCATTTTTTCAACGATTTCTTTTGGTTTACCTTCATTTAATGATTGTTCTGTAAGAACTGCTTTTTCATGTTCGTAAACATCAGCAGGTACAGATTCTTCGTTTAAGAATTGAGGTTTCATACCACCGATGTGCATAGATACCATGCTAGCAAACTCAGGATTATTGCCATCAATTAATGTTAGAACAGAAATACGTCCACCTTGGTGAGCGTATGTACCAAATTCTTGGTCACCTGTTTTTGTTAAAGTTTCAAAGCGACGTAATGAAATCTTTTCTCCGATTACAGCAGCTTTTTCTTTAATGTAAGTATCTAAATCTTTACCTTCGATAGTTACATCAGTTAAAGCAGCTTCTACGTTAGCAGGTTTTTGCTCTAAAATAGCGAATGCAACGGTATCTAATAATTCAATAAATTGATCGTTACGTGCAACGAAGTCAGTTTCAGAGTTAACTTCTACAATTACAGCGTCATTTCCTTTAGCTACAGCTTTAGTTAAACCTTCAGCAGCAACACGGTCAGCTTTCTTAGCAGCTTTAGCGATACCTTTTTCACGTAGGAAGTCGATTGCTTTGTCCATATCTCCGTCAACTTCAACTAAGGCTTTCTTAGCATCCATCATACCTACACCAGTGCGGTCGCGTAATTCTTTAACTTGTTTTGCAGTAATTGCCATTTAAAATTTTCCTCCTAATTGCATGCATTCTTTAAAAAAAGGCTATCTAAACTAAGAAGGAAAGCCGAATATAGCTTAGACAAACTTAATCAGATAGCCATCTACTGTTTATATTTTACTACTAATTGAAGTATTCTTCAACTACAGCAAAGCTTACTCAGCAACCTCGTCTAAAACTTCGTCACCTTGGAAGTCTTCAACTGTTACTTCTTCTTCAGCTTCTTCTTGAGCACCTTGTTTAGCTTCAAGAACTGCTTCAGCCATTCCACTTGTGATTAACTTGATAGCGCGGATAGCGTCATCGTTTGAAGGGATTACGTAATCTACTTCATCTGGATCACAGTTAGTATCAACCATAGCGATAACAGGGATATTTAATTTGTGTGCTTCTTGAATCGCAATTTTTTCTTTACGAGGGTCAACAACAAACATCACATCTGGAATACGTGGCATATCTTCGATACCGCCTAAGAATTTTTCTAGGCGTTCTTTTTCTTTCAATAAGCCAACAACTTCTTTTTTAGGAAGTACGTCAAAAGTACCGTCTACTTCCATTTCTTTAATATTTTTTAAGTGTTTAATACGTTTTTGGATTGTTTCCCAGTTAGTTAAAGTACCACCTAACCAACGGTGATTCACGTAGTATTGACCTGCACGAGTTGCTTCATCAGCGATTGAATCTTGTGCTTGTTTTTTAGTCCCTACGAATAATGCAACACCATCGTTACCAACTAAGTCACGCATAGCGTTGTAAGCTTGGTCTACTAACTTAACAGTTTTTTGTAAGTCAATAATATAAATACCATTACGTTCTGTAAAGATGTATTTATCCATTTTAGGGTTCCAACGACGTGTTTGATGTCCAAAGTGAACACCAGCTTCTAATAATTGTTTCATGCTAATTACTGGCATGTTATATTCCTCCAATTTGGTTTTTATTTTTCCGCCCCTATTTCAAAGACTCGCCACTAGTTCAACTAGCACCCTGCGGTTCCATCCATAAGGTGTGAAATATGTGTCATTCGACACTCGGATATATTACCATATACAACCACCTTTTGCAATCTTTTTTTGAAAAAGTAGAAACACGATATAGCTGATATGTTCATTTACAAGGCCTGACTGACCCCAAGAATAAATTTTAAATCGTCCAAGCTTAAACTTTGGCTAGTTGCTTGGTCTCTCTCATCAAATAATTGCTCAAATAAGTATCGTTTTTCTTCTTGAAGTTCTGCAATCCGTTGTTCAATACTTCCTTCTGTAATGAAACGTATTACCTCAACATCTTTTTTCTGTCCAATCCGATGCGCTCTTCCGATAGCTTGCTCTTCAACAGCTGGGTTCCACCATAAATCATATAAGAAGATAGTATCTGCACCCGTTAGGTTGATCCCTACCCCCCCAGCTCGTAATGAAATTAAGAAGACTGATTTATCCCCAGCATTAAATTCATCTACTTGCTCTTGACGGTCTTTTTTATTGGTTTGTCCTGTCATCATATAGTAATCAATACCCTCTTCAGCTAGATATTCAGACATCAAATCCAACATACTTGTAAATTGCGAGAACACAAGCACTTTGCGACCAGACTCAATCGCACGCTTCAACATAATTTTAAAGTACTCAAATTTGCCAGATAAACCAGTATAATCATTTTTCACTAAGCGTGGGTGACAGCAAATTTGTCGTAAGCGCGTAATACCTGCCAAAAGTTCCATATGCATTTGACCAGCATTTGATGAGTCATTGTTTAACTGATCTTGAATTTTCTTCAAGTAAGCCAAGTAAATATTTTTTTGCTCAGGTTCCAACATACTATAGCGATCAGTAACAGTTTTTTGTGGTAGTTGAAGGGCCACATCATTTTTTGTACGGCGTAGAACAAATGGACTAGCAATTCGCCCAACTTCTACTACTGATAATTTTTGGAAATCATGTTTGTTAGGCAGTAATCCTGGAACAATAATTTGCATCAGTGCCCAAAATTCATTCAAGTTGTTTTCCATCGGTGTACCTGACAAGCCAATTCGCATAGCTGCTACTTGTTTTTTTACTGACCGATAGAGAATTGTATTATCATTCTTTATCGCTTGCGCTTCATCTAACACTAGGATATCCAAGTTAATCTTTTGATAGGCTTCTTGGTCGTTTCGGTATGATTGGTAGGAAGTCAACCAAACATCAATTGTTTCATCTCGTCGAATTGCTTCTCGTTCTTCAATTGTGCCATCTACTACCGCTACTTTCAAACTAGGGGTGAATCGTTTAAACTCATGGGCCCAGTTATATAGTACTGATGCTGGTGCTAATACTAAAGATTTCTCATGAGGATTGTTTTCAATATAATCTAGGATAAAGGAAATCGTTTGAACAGTTTTCCCAAGACCCATCTCATCTGCTAATAATCCACCTAATTGATACTTAGCTAAACCTCTAAACCATTTTACGGATGTTTCTTGATAGTCAGATAAGGTAGCTTTCAAATTAGGTGATGGTGTATATGGTTTATCTTTAGCTCTGACGATATCATCATAAAATTCTTCAAAAACCTCATTACCATCAACTAATGTTTGGAATCTCAACGTTTGAAAAATTGGTACTACATCACCATTTTGCCAGTCACTATTCGCTGCAGTAATTTGTTTAAGCATGCGTTTTTGCTCATCATCAATCGTGTTTTGAACATCAATTATGCGGCCATCACGTAAGCGAATGTAAGCTTCATTTTCCATAATTGCATTTAAAATTCGGTCTACTTCAACCGGCTCAACATCGGATAGTTCAAAATCAACTGACAGAAATCGACTACCATCACTTGGTGTCATCTTAACAGTGGCATTCACCTTATTATCATAAACATTGCGTAAAAACTTTCCATATTTAATGTCCCATTGACCAATAAACAAGTGGGCAAAGTTTTCAATGTTCATCATTATTTCAGTCAAGTTATCGAAACTTTGAACAAAAGCACCTTTTTCATCTACAAAACCTAAAGCTTTCAAGGTATTTTCAACAGTTATTTCTCCAGAGAAGTCACGAATTAAAACCATATCCTCATCAGGTAAGACTTGATTCTCCGCATCATCAGATACCAGAAATTCACCATATTGATATTCAGGAGTGACATATAAATCGGTTCCTTCAACATCCAAAGTTACGTGAACTCGTAAATCCTCTTGGTACAAGTCAAAGTATTCTTCCAACTGATCAATTTCACTATAGGCCATTAATGTACGACCAAATAAACTGATAAAGTATGTCATTTCTTCCGCAGACAAACTAATTTGATAGTCATTTTCAGCAAAGAAACTTTGTAAAAATCTTAAATCATCATAGAAGTTACTATCTTGCGTTGTTTCATAAAACGTTTCATCTTGAATTAATAAACCATATTGTGCTAACCAATTAACCGATTGATCCCAGGTTAAATGGTATAAGTCATTATCCTTTTGCAGGCTAAATATCAAAGCTTTATCGTTAGAAAAAGTTGGTTTAATTGAGTTTCCATCCAATTTAAATCGAATATTAATCCGATTATCCGCTTCATATAAGCTCTTCAAACGATCTAACTCTTTGCTCATCAAATAAAAGCGTTGCGTATTCTTTTTATTTTCTGGCGTATTCATTACTAGCAATAACCACTTATTACGTAGATTATAAGCATTGGCTAATTCAACTAATAAGTCATAAGTTTCTTGCCCCAGAGTTGAAGGTGAAAGCCATATTTCCTCACGATCTCGATTCGGTAGAATATACAGCGTATTTTGAATAACAGCTTGGAAGAAATTATCCATATCTGTTACATAATACAGGTTATTCACGCCAACCCGGATACGTAAGTAGGCAATATCTTCGTAAGATATAATATAGGGCCTCACTTCATCAAATTGAACTTCTAAAGTAACCTTTACCCGACTAGATCGCGGTAACCGTTTCACGGGACTCGTCACTTGACGGTGACTTAAGTAGCCTTCAAGGACTTCATTCACTTGTAATTCCGCCTCGTCATCCACTTCCGGATAGCGTTTCAATTCCTCATTAAATTGGTGAACACGTGTCATACCCATCTCTCTTAAAAAAAGCTCTACAGCTACTGTATGTTCGCAGTAGCCTTTTTTTTGAAATACTTGACACTGACAAACATCCTCTTCTTTAGCAGTTCCATCTAAGATAACGGTATACGTATCATCATCAAGCACTTCTGCACGCCAAACGGTATTTTCAACATCTGGCACTACTTTCAGTACTCGGTTTTCCTTCACCAAAGCACGACCTTGCTCGATTAGCTTACTTGGAATACTCCACTTCATATCATACACCCCAAAATTCTGAATCTGTCGCTTATTCATTCATGTATTATATCAAACTTCCTTAGAAATTCATATGTTTAGCCAGTGGCTTAGCTCCGCTAACTGGAAAAGGACAAAATTTTCTTACCATCATCAAGTAGGTCATAAAATTCTCTGTATAGTTGACTATAATGAATAATCAAAAAGAGACCTGCAAGGACTCACAGATCTCTTCAATAAGTTATTTTTCATCATAGATTTCAGCACGTTCAAGTGCCTTTACTTGAAAATACGCTGAAATAAAAGGTATCAGAATACCCGCTACCATTACGCCAAATAAATTAAAGGCGATTGTACACATTAACGTGATCACTATCGGTAACCAAAACGGTAATTTTAAATCTTTACCAATTAAAAGTGGTTGTAATACTTCAGTCAATAATTCAACACCTAAATATATAGCAAATAACCACCATCCTACTTGCGTATCCCCTTGTAGCCACTCAATCAGTATCCAAGGAATAAAGACCACGCCAGCACCAATTACGGGTAATAAGGCTACCAAGCTGATACCAATGGCTATCAGCAAAGCCCATTGGATGTTTAATAACCAAAAACCTAGCCCATAAATAACCACTGTTAAAAGTAACAACTTAACTTGAGCACCTATATACAGCTTAATATTTTGAATCGTGTGCAAGAAAACTTGTTTCCAAAATGTAGCTTTTGTCATCTTATCGACCTCTCTTACATAATCGCTTTTGCTATTGGTTGATAGGACACGCATTAAAAATGTGATAAATTATTTTCCTGCTCTCTTAGCCTTCTTAGCATCACGTTTTGCTATAGCGCCTGCCAAATCATAATGGTAATTTGGATCTAAAATACGGTCATTTTCGATGAAAGCCTCTTTGATAGATTGGTTGATAGCCTTGTTATCTTCTTCAGTTAACCGTTTAACATCAGGTAATTGAATAGGTTTGCCCACACGAACTTTAGCCCTATTAGCTTTTTTCCAAGAGAATAAATCACGAATTTGAATAGGGCCTTGGTAGTTGACTGGTAAAATTTCAGCCTTACCCATCTTAGCTATAGAAACCGCCCCATCTTTAATTTCATCCGTATAACGAGAACCAGTAGGAAATAGACCTACATACTTCTCGCCAGATTTAATCGTACGGACTGCTTCTTTTATTGAAGATGGACTAGGATTTTCACGATCAACCGGAATAACATTGATTGTAGTAAAAAACCAAGTTAAAAATTTATTAGCTAGCAATTCTTTCTTTGCCATAAAGGCTACTTGTTTTGGTCGTAGAGCTAAAGCGATGAAAATTGGATCAAGAATTGAACGATGTGGCCCAACCACTAAATAATTAGCTTTTGGATCGAATGCCTCATCCACATCAATTTGAGTTGGTCCATTGATTATACCAATAAACCATCCTACCAAAGTTAATAGAATATTATAAATCATCAGTTTCCCCTTCACCTAAATCTTGATGTGCATCCGAATAGGTCTGCAACTGATACATATTATAATATGTGCCACCTTGTCCAATCAAGTCGTCATGGTTACCATGTTCGATGATTTGACCATTTTTCAATACGATAATTTGATCTGCATCTTTAATTGTCGATAAACGATGTGCAATAATAATAGTTGTTCGCCCTAGACGCATATTGGCTAATCCAGACTGAATTTTCTGCTCTGTTTCAGTATCTATGTTAGCAGTTGCTTCGTCTAATACGAGGATTTTAGGTTCTCTTAATATTGATCTTGCAAAAGATAACAATTGTTTTTGTCCAGTAGAAAAAGCTGCACCGCCTTCGATTACTTTAGCGTGATAACCATCTTCTAAGGATTCAATAAAAGCATCTGCTTTCACAAATTGTGCTGCAGCCTTAACCATATCAATACTGTAATCTCCGTGTAGACGAATATTATCTGCAATATTTCCATAGAACATAAACGAATCTTGTAAAACTAACCCAATATCTTCTCTTAACTGCGTCACAGGAATATCTTTAATAGACTGTCCATCAATTAAAATTTCTCCCTGATTAAACTCATAGAATCTCATCAAAACATTAATAATGGATGATTTACCTGAACCCGTTTGACCAACAAAGGCTACTGTTTGTCCCGGTTGAATATCGATATTAATATCATGGAGCACTTGTTTCTTTCCATCATAAGAGAAAGACAACCCCTTTATTTGGATATGACCATCCGTTACTTTACCGCTCGCATCCTTATTTGATACTGGTGCCATTTCCTGACTATTCAGTAAATCTAAAACCCGCGAACCAGATACCATCCCATCTTGGAAAATTGACAACGAATCCATCATTTGTCCCATCGGTTGGAAGAATGATTTAGCGTAAGATGTAAAAGCATAAACAACGCCTACGTTAATGGCCACACCTTGTAAATCTTGAAAACCAAAAATATACAAAACGAGTACCAAGGCGATTGCTTCAAGTAAGTTAATAGCCGGTTGTAATAATAAGGCGTTCATTTTAAACATACCTACTCTAGCTCTTACATAAGTTTGGTTTACATCATCAAATTCTTGGATTAATCGATCTTGTTGACCATAATTTTGAATAATATTCATTCCAGAAATAGATTCGCTTAATTTAGCATTCAAAGTAGATAAAGCAACTCGCATACGACCATAAACATAAGTAGATTGTCGCTGATAAATGTAAATTAAAACTAACATGACAGGAACAAAGGCCATAAATACTAAGGCTAATCCTGCGTCTAAAGTAAACATGGCATAGGTAATAGCTACAATATTTAATAAACCATCAAAGAAAGATAAGAATACCTGCCAAAATTCTTTAATTGTTTCTGTATCATTCGTCACTCTAGAAACGCCTGACCCATTGGGTATTTGGTCAAAATAGCGCATACCTAGATGAACAACTTTTTTATAAAGGGTATTACGCATATCAGCAACTGATTTTTCAGCTGTTAACTTAAAAGTGAAATCTCTAAAGTAATACACCGCCACCTTTAATAAAGTTAACCCAAAATAAAATGCAGCTACCTGGATCGTCACTGGTAAAGTGGCTGAATTAGTTGCTAATACCTGGTCTAGGTATCGTTGAATCACGATGGGTAAATAAGCAGAAATTCCAGCTACGACAGCTGTTGCCACAAATGATAAAGTAAAAGGTAGCCAGTGTGGTTTTCCAAAGCCAACAATCCCTTTAAAAATACGGACCTGGTCAGCCAGTGAAAACTTTGTTTGATTAGTTTTCTCCATCAGTATCACCACCTTCAGTAATTTTTCTTTGTAATTGTTGTTGGTTATAAGTATGTGCATACCAACCATCTTCAACAACTAACTCGTCATGTTTCCCACGTTCAATAATAGTACCTCTATCCATTACAATAATTTCTTCTGCATGCATGACCGATGACAATCTTTGCGCAGCAATTATCGTTGTTTTATTTGCTCGTTCTTTACGTAAATTGCTTAAAATATTTTCTTCAGTCTGTGCATCTACTGCTGATAGCGAGTCATCCATGATTAAATATTCAGGGTCAACAGCTAATGCTCGAGCAATTGCAATCCGTTGTTTTTGTCCCCCAGATAGCGATACACCACGTTCCCCAACTTCTGTTTGATAACCTTCAGGGAATTTCATGATATCTTCATGAATATCTGCCACTTTGGCATAATGAATTACCTCTTCTTCCGTCAGGCTAGGGTTTCCAAAACGAATATTTTCTAAAATCGTATTAGAAAATAAGAAATTCGTTTGTGGTACATAACCGAAAGCTGATGAAAGTGTGTTTAAACTAAAATCTTTAATATCTTTTCCATCGAAAGTAATCTGACCATCATATTGATCATAATCACGCATTAACAATTTGAAAATCGTCGTTTTGCTTGAACCTGTTCGACCAACCACTCCAAGTGTATTCCCTTCTTTCAAATGGAAAGTCGTATCTGATAATTTAATGCTACCATCATCGGGATAAGCGAATTCTTTAATATCAAAATGAATATCACCTTTAATTGACGTAGTAATCGCTTGGTCTACCTCAGTAATTGCTGGTACTTCATCTAACAATTCAGATACCCGGTCCCATGATGCATTTCCTCGTTCAAGTGTATTTACTAGGTGTCCAACTGCTATTAATGGCCAAGCCATCATAGATAAATATGAGATATAGGCTATTAAGTCACCAACAGTAATCCGACCACTTTGGATGAAATAAGTTCCAAAAAATATCGTTAATACATACGTTAAACCAGTGATAATTTCAATTATTGGTGTATATGCCGCATCTGCTTGATAAACTTTTCGGTTCATTTCAACAACTTGTTCAGTCTTTTCAACAAAATCTTGGTAATAATCTTCTTCCTCACCAAATGTCTTGATTACCTTCATTCCAGACACATTTTCTTGCACTTCATCATTTAAACTTGAAAAAGCTTCTAATGATTTACGAAAACGTTGGTTGATAATGCGTCCTAACACCCGTGCTACCACTATTAAGATAGGAAACGGCAAAATAGTGACTAAAGTTAACTGCCAATCAATTAAGACAAACATAGAGAACAATGTCACTACCGAAATAGAGATAGAGTCAGTTAAAGTTAGAATACCGCCACCAGCAACAAAACGTAAGGCAGCCAAGTCATTTGTAGCATGTGCCATCAAGTCACCCGTACGATATTTATGGTAAAACGTAGCATCCATTTTTGTAAAATGACTAAACAAACGATTACGCATAATCGATTCTAATAAAGTCGAATTCCCAAAAATAATCGATCGCCAACTATAGCGAAGCACATACATAATAATAGCCAATAATAATATTAAACCTGTTTGAGTGATTAATAATTGCCCAGTTAAAGATCCTGCCGCCAATTGGTCAACCATATTCCCTACGATCTTAGGGGTCATAGCTGATAGAATCGCACAGGTGACTAATGCCGCTATCCCAAAAGCATAGCTCTTCCACCGCAATTTAAAAAACCAACCCAATTTTTTAAAAATTGAAAACATTTCTTCCCTCCTAAACACATTCCTATTTATTATCTAACAAATCTTGACCAATTGCGAAAATTAACACTTGTCGGTAAAATAAAAATTTGGTTAGACAATGCAATAGCCTCCGCAAGCCAAATGAGCTGCGGAGGCTATTGCAGATATAAAGCGAATCTTGTTGCTTTAATCTAGTTATTTAGATTTTTTTGTTTGATTTTTTCATAGATTGTGTGATTTGACGCACACGTTTTTCTGATGGTTTTTGACCCATTGACATCATCATTGAACGAATCATATCGTCAGAAATCGGCGGATTTTCTTCAAAATAGTTGACCATATATTTACGGGCAATAAAGAATCCCCCAACAGCGCCCAAAATCGCTGCAATAATTACGATTAAAATCCAAGCTCCCGTACTTAGCATAGTTTCTACACTCCTCTCATACGTTTACAAGATAAAATTTTACTAAAGTATTCACCCATTTGCAAAGCTTTTCATAAATTAAACACCCTTAAATGTCAACTGATGCAATACAGCTTGAAAACTACTTGGTAGTTCGGCATCAAAAACCAGATGCTCACCAGTTACTGGATGGTCTAATTCTAAATGGTGTGCGTGTAATAATTGTCCATTTTCACTGAAAAATCGCTCTTTATATTGTCTTGCATATAAAGGATCATCAACTATTGGATGGTTGATAAAGTTAGCATGGACTCTAATTTGATGTGTTCTTCCGGTTTCTAATTGGAAGTTCACTAGTGTATAACCCACGTAACGGTGTTTTACAGTAAAATGTGTAATCGCTTGGCGACCAGCTTCATTCGTTTCAAACTTTAATCGATCTTTTTCATGGCGACGAATCGGCGCATCAATCGTTCCACCAGCTTCAAAAATTTCTCCATATACTAATCCAGTATAAATACGAGTCATTTCGTGGTTCGCTACTTGCTCACTCAAACGTTCAAGTGCTAGTTGTGATTTAGCTACAACTAATAAACCCGTTGTATCCTTATCCAATCGGTGGACAATACCTGGCCTAAATGATTCACGCCCAATAGCTAGTTGGGAACCATTCTCTTGCACATGGTATAGTAGACCATTTACTAAGGTATTTGTTGGGTGGTTAACTGATGGATGCACGACGAGGTTAACAGGTTTATTTACCACTAAAATATCATCATCTTCATAAACGATATCTAAAATCATCGGCTCAGCGATTGGTTTAAACTCATCTGCTTCCACTGGCTCTGGCTTTTGTACGTTAACGATATCGCCAGTCATCAATGTTTGAGATGCCTTAGCGGTTTTATCATTCACCGTTACTAATTGCTCCTTAATCCATTTTTTGATGGTTGTACGACTCTCATCACTAAATTGATTAGTAACAAACTGATCTAATCGTAAGCCTGCCTCACCCTCATATGTATAGCTATATACTGTGTTTTTTTCTTCTGTCAAAATACTGCTCCTTACTTGTTACTGGTTTTACTTTTCCAATTGATCTTCCGGTGTAATCGCCATATATACAATTATTAAGATGACACCAATTGTTAAACAAACATCGGCGATATTAAAAATGGGAAAATCGATAAAGGACAATCTAAACATATCAATTACATAGTTTAAATGAAGTCGATCAATAAAGTTACCTAACGCACCTGCAATCATAAAGGATAAACCTATTGATAATAAGCGAGAAACTTTACCTTCCTTGTGTAACATATAGATTAAAACTGCAACAACTGCTACCGTGATAATATAAAATAACCACATTTGCCCTGAAAAGATCCCCCAAGCTGCCCCATCATTTTGAATGTAGAAAAAGGAGAGGATACCAGGAATAAAATCTTGACCCTCATTTACAGCAAAAGAAGTCACGGTCCAATACTTCACAATTTGGTCAATACCAACTAAAATGGCGATTAATAGATAATTCAGTAACATACATCCTCCTGAGGCCTTAGCCTGATATATTTTATTCTTTTATTTTACCTTTATTTATCATAATTAATTAGCGGATAAAGCTTGGAGAATCCCATCTTTAGCTAACTGATCAGCTTCCTCATTGTATCGATTACCAGTATGGGCTTGTACCTTTACAAAACCGATAATTAAATCGTTAGCTTGTTCTTGCATGAACGCCTGATAAGCCTTAGTATTCTCATTTTTAGCTTGCCAAGATTTTAATGCCCATTCTGCAATTCCCATATAATCATGATAAATGATGACGCTTTTAGCTCCTGCATTTCGGGCGATTTTTACAGCGTGCATAGCTGCTATAATTTCACCAGCAACATTGCGCATCTTGGCTAAGCCCTCAGTATTGCGGCCACCTTTATAAGTCTTCTTCGTATCCTGATATAAGACTACACCTCCATAGCCAAAATAACCAGATTTTTTATCGTATGAGCCATCCACATAAACGATCATGGTATCGCCATCTTCCTGTTCGCTTTTACCATCTTTATTCAGCCACCGGACTTCTTCACCCTGCCAAGCCTTTGATACTGAAGTTGACCCACTTTTGATAAAAGCTTCCGCTTCTTCTAGGCTAGCGAACGACTTATATATTGCACCTGAAAAACCCTTAACTTGTTCTTGGCAATCCAGCCAAGATTTGTAGATACCTGGCTTTTTACCTTTTTTAACCGCATAAAATTTTGCCATCTTTTGTAGGCCACTCACTTTCTCTTACTTAATTGTTTTTTAAATTTTAGCATAAAAAAAGTGAGACCTAAGCCCCACTTTTTGTTCACCATCTTATCAACAGTGATAATGTTAAATTAATAAGCGGGTGACGAGAATCGAACTCGCGACGATAGCTTGGAAGGCTATGGTTTTACCACTAAACTACACCCGCATGCAAAACTAATACAAAAGATATTATAGCACCCTTTGTATTCATTTTGCAAGTCTTTTAGACAAAAAAAGTTTTTAAAGTGTCTAAAGATATGATCATTTTCTGAGTAACTGGTTTACCCCAAATTGTTTCAAGTGCTTGGGCATATAAATCCATTTGGGCTTGATAGCGGTCAACTAAGGTCTTTTCTTGTTGGCTATCATTTAGATATGCAATACGATCCGTTTTAAAATCATAAAGATAAATTTCATCAGCTAATAGGATAAAACCATCAATCGTCCCATGAATAAGTAAATCATCAGATGTAGACATATCTGTAAAAATTTCAGATCCGGCCATCATTAATGAAAAAGTTTCCTCTCTATACAAATGGTCCGCATGCCTTAAGATCAATTGTCCCGTTGCTGTTTCAAAGAAAGCTACTAATTTATCCACTTGGATATGGTCCCAAAGTTGCTGACTCAAGATACCTGCATCACATAAAGTATTGAATAAACTTTTAAAGGTATCCGTATTTGGCAAATCATCTAAGGGTAATTTTTGCATGAGAAGATGAACTGCTGATCCTATCGCTGTTGGCGTAACTGGTTGATCTTTCACTAAGAATTTAGGTTGTTCATAATCATCTTCTGTATATCGAAAGGTTTTGGTTAATTTGTTTCGATTATTTATTGACCACGGTTTTAATTCTTGTTCGCTTGGATCTTGTAGCATCCGTTTTAATTCTGATACAGATTGGAAGGATGTTGTCTGCGTAGCTGATTGATAAGCATAATCTAATTGACTTACTGGTAATTGAATCATTTGCTTATCTACTTGATCATTTTCAACTATTTTGTCATCAGCTAGAATAGCTGCCAAAATCTCATTATGATCAATTGGTGCAGTCTCATCAATTGCATTTATCCATTTATGACGGCCTAATGGTGCTTCTTCACCAGATACCACAGCAATACGGAAATTGGTGTTGGTATTGGTAAGGTAATCTGGAATGTGTACACTTTGATTTACTTGATCAAAATCGTGATGACGCATCAAAGCTGGTCCAATCCAATCTAGTAGACTATTGGCTTTAATCCTTCCTGAAGGCGCTAATTGTTCATCTTTCATCAGTAACCCCTGCCATTTAGCAATCACTGCATCAAAATCATTCACCATTCCGACTAAGACTAATTGTTGTTCTGCTCGGGTTAACGCAACATATAGTTTCCGCATTTCCTCAGCTAGCATATCTTTTTTCTCGAATCTTTTCGTCATCATCTCAAACATGTTTGGATAAGTGATATGACGAGAGCGGTCGGTTAATTTTACCCCCATACCAATTACATCATTGTAAATCACCGGGTTACGAAGGTCTTGCGTATTAAAGCGTTTGGAAACATTGTAAACATAGACTAAGGGGAATTCTAGCCCTTTAGAATGGTGAATCGTAAAAACTTTGACTGCAGATTGTGTATCATCTCCATGTTTAGGTGCTTGTAGGTCATTATCTTTTTCTTGAATCTTTTCAACAAAGCGGATAAATTGAAAAATCCCTTTAAAAGCAGATGCTTCGTAATCAGAAGCTAATTGATAAAAACCATGCAAGTTATTTTGTCGGACCTCCCCATTCGGCATACCAGCAACATAATCTAAAAATCCGGTATCCGTATAGATTCGCCAAATCAAAGTTGCCAATGGTTTATCACGAGCAATATCTCGCCAATCTTGGTGCCATGCATTCAATTTATGTAGCTTTTCTGCTAATTGTGCATCTTGTCCTTCATCCATTATCATATATGCCTTCATTGCATCATAGTATGTTGCCTTTTGATTAGCTATACGAATTTTGGCTAAATCTTGCTCATTTAAACCGATAATAGGAGACCGTAAAATGGCTGCCAGCGGAATATCTTGATAAGGGTTATCGATAAACTTCAACACATTCAACATAATACGTATTTCAGTACGCTGGAAATAATTAGCTGAGTCATCTAACATTAACGGAATTTTATATTGTGCAAATACATCCTCTAATTCTGAATGGTTCCGTCTAGTAGCCACTAGAATCACGATATCATTAAATGTAATTGGCCGCTCAGCTTGTATTTTTTTATCGTAAATCATATGTTGATGATGGACTTTGTCTAAAATAGATTGTGCAATCAATTCTGCTTGCATTTTAGTCCCATTATTTATCCCTTCATCTAATAGATCATTTTCTAAATTACTAGCTTTTTCCTCCTCGTATAAAAGTATTTCAGTTTGCATCCGGTCAGTTTCTGGGTAATCTGTAAATCCAAGTTTAAGAGCCGCCTCTTCGTCATATGCAATTTGGCCAACTTGTGGATCCATTACTTGACGGAAAATAAAATTCGTAAAATCTAGGACATCTGCTCTTGAACGGAAATTCTCTGCTAAGACAATACGCTTTCCGCCATTTCCATCCGCAAATTGATTATATTTATGAATAAACAATCCTGGCTCAGCGAAGCGGAAGCGATAAATCGACTGCTTAACATCTCCTACCATGAACATATTAGGTTGATCAGGATTACCCGAAACAGCTTGTAATATTGCTTCTTGTAAGGCATTGACATCTTGGTACTCATCGATCATTACTTCTGTAAACTTATCTCGGTAATATGCTTTGGCTTCATTCATCACTTCTGGTTGATCAGTATCTATTTGGGATAATTCACCCACTTGCTTACTAAGAATTTGATAAGTAAAGAGTTCTATATCTGAAAAATCTAGAATTCGTTGGTCAAACTTATGTGCCTGCATACGTTTAGTGAATTTTTTTTCTATATTAATAATTGCCTGCGCCAATCTTTTAGCATCTTGAATAAATTGTCCTTGATAATGTTCATCAAAGGTGAAATACGGCATAATATCTTTTTCAAAAACTGCTTTAATTGTCTTATCGTGTCGTTCTTTTAAGGTTGTTCTTAATTCGATTTGTGCATCGTTACCTGCTTCAAAATCTTTTTTAGATTGCGATACTAATCTTGGAAATGGCATAGAAATAACTTGTTGGTAGGCCTCTTTATAGGATGACTTTATATTCGTTTTCAGTTGGTCTAAATAAGCTAATTTTTCTTTAACTGAACTCGCCATTTTTTCAAAGCCAATAGCTTCAGAAACAGGTAAATCTTCAATATAAAGACGGACCGTATTCTCCAAAGCTTCAATTTCTGCTAAGAGAGTTGGTACTACAAAGTCTTGATAGAAGCTAGTTTCACCGTAAGGGGTATCTGCATCTGGGTAGTTGGCAACCAGTCCGTCTAACCACTCATTTGGATCTGTATGTACTCTAGATTTATTGTATAAATCAAAGATTAATTGGTCCACCTTGTCATCCTTACGGTCACTAGCAAAGTGGTTAGCCATCAGTAAATAATCAGCATTTTCATTAGCCAATAAGTCTTCTTTTAAGGTTTCCCAGACATTTTCAAAATGCATCATATTTTCTGTTTCATCAGTCAACAGTCGATAAACTGGGTCTAAATCTATCAAGAAATAATACCGTTGGATGACCTGCTTACAAAAGGCATCAATTGTTGAAATGTTGGCTTGAGGTAATTTAGCGATTTGCTGTAAATAATGCTGGCGACTATCACTATCTGGTTCATCATTGATCATTTCTTGCAATGCAGATTCAAGACGCTCTTTCATTTCACTGGCAGCCTTTTCAGTAAATGTAACGACTAGTAACTCGTCTACACCATAACCCCGACGTACCTTTCGTAAGATACGTTGGACAAGGACACTCGTTTTACCAGAACCAGCAGAGGCTGAAACCAATAAATTATCTCCTTCTAAGTGAATAGCTGCCCACTGGTCTGCCGTATACCTGGCGTTAGCTTCCGTTTGTAGTGGAATAGTGGTTTGTTTTTCCTTATTTATCATCTTCGGTCTGGTCCTCCTCTTCTTCAATTTCATTATCTATTGATAACGCTTGGAAAAATGCATCTGCAGTCATAGATAGATTTGGTCGGTATTTATTGGTATAGTCTGTAGCATCAAACATAGACACTGACCTGTAAGGTTCTGTCATTGATGGTATATAAGGATCGTTTTCAAGTGGATTTAAAGCAATATGTCCAGATACAATTTGCTCAGCTGTAGACTTTATTTTTTCTTCTACAAAGGCTAACAATTGCTCTAATTCTTCTTGCGTTAATACCTTAGCATTTTTTTTGAAATCACCATCATTTTTTCTACTAATCGAATAAACAGACGACTGATCACCAGCAGCTAACCCTTCGTGATGAATGTCTTCTAATAAGTCATAATCTAAGCGGATATAACCTGCCAATTTCAAATCAGCAAATATTTTATCGGCAATATTTTTGTCAGTCAAATCAGCTTGCTTTTCAATTTTCACTTGAGGTTGGAAGATTCTTTGATAAAAGGCTCCCAAAGGCTTTGCTGTTTGCCCTGACTGATTCAGTTGGTCTAAAGCGACTTTTAAATAAGTATAAAGTTGTAGTTGCGCCCCCACATAAATTTCATCAAATTTTACCTCATGCGCAGATGACTTGTAATCCACTACCTGAATAAAATGTTGAAGTTTGCCATTTTGTTCATGCGATACCGCATCGATTCGGTCAATTTTCCCTCGCAAGCGTACTTCTTGTCCATTCTTTAAGGTAAAGTGCGTAATGGTTTCCTCTGGTTCGTCATCTTTTTGGATATAGCCAAACCGTTGCTCTGTTTCCATTGTCGTCACGTTGACCGCTTGCCGCTGTCTAATAATATTCTCTACCAATAACTGGATCGTTTCCTGCATTGATTTTTGTAAGTAACTATTACGGTTATTCACCTTAAATATCGTATATTCTGGGTACACATCCGGATCATTCAACTTAGCTGTTACTTCCCCTAAAATAGCTACAACTTCCTTTTCAGAAAGACTCGCCAAATCAAATTCGCGTTGACTGACTTCTTTGAAAAAATGGTCCAGCATTTCATGGAAATAATTCCCTGTTTGCAGAGAATCTAGTTGAAAGCTAGGTCGTTCTTTTAATTTCAAACCATATTTTAAATAATAAGAAAATGGATCACGATTATATAATTCAAGCTGTGACACAGAGACTGACAAAATATCACCGTATAGAGACTGAGACAATTCAGGTGTCAGTGGTAAAACAGTATTATGGTAAGTTAAACTAGTTTGCAACCATTTAAAGAAGTCACTAGCACCAGCTTCAGTCATTACTTGCTTATAAACCGGTTGCCAAATCTGACGTAACTTCTGCTGTCCATGTGCATCCTGTGCTATAGCTTTTAGTAAGTAACGTACCTGAGAATAGCTATTGCCGAGTTTCAGAATTGTAGCTTCTGAAGTATGGTCTGATGGTTGACGCAAGTATTTGATTGGTACATCAAAAGCTTGTGCGATACGCATAATCATAGGCGATAATCCTTCTGTATCAGCATCTCCATTATTCAATGGATAGGAGATATACAAATGGTCAGTAGCGGATAGAAGCGCTAAGTAGGCTTTATAAGCTTCATTATTATTCTTGCTATCAGCAGATTGCTTCAATGCCTGTAAATCGTCTAATTGCTTTACTACTAATTGTCTATCTTCATTCGTTAACAAAGACTTCTCTTCATAGACAACGGGTAAGGCGTACTTGGACATACCTAAAATAAAAGTGATTTTCTTAGCTTCTACCTGATTTTCATCAAAAGACCCAATAGTTACAGCATCCATTGTTGGTGGCACCATAGCATACCTAGCATTTTGAAAGGCTAGATCAAGAATTTTGAAGAAATATTCAAGATCAAATAGCTCTGAACCAAATAGTTGAACATAGTCATCTAACATTTGAATGAAGGTTTGCCAAGCTTGCTCATGTTGCCTAGCTTCTTGTAATTGACCAGCCTCTAAATATTTATCTCGCCAATTCATTAGACTTTTTGGAATACCACTATTCACTAAAAAATGGTAAAAATAAGTGACTGCTTCTTCAGTTGTTTGTTCCTTTTTCCAATTGGCAAATAGCGGTGACAAGATACCAACAACAAAAGATTTAACTTGATTAGCAGTCTCTTCAATAGCAATATCACGTTTTGTCCCAATTTTTTCACCATCTTCACCCACTAAAATATACGACCAAGTGCGATCTTTAGACCACCAGAATTGTCCTTCATAACCGTTTCGTAAAACAACATTTTCAGTTAAATCAACGGCGTCGCGAAATTGTATTTGTGCTTTTTGACTATCTGATAGGTCGTCAGTGAACATACTACCCATACTGAAATCATCAATATTTACCAATTTTAGCGTATCCAAATCTATAGGGTTTAATAATTCACTACGAAGCAAATCAAACGTATCTTGATATCGCCAATTATGTTGATAAACGCGGTATAAGCTCATCATAAATCGATAAAGCGGATGTAGTGCCATGTCTTCTTGAAAATTAGCAAAATATGGAATCTCATTGGCTTCAAGAGCTGCCTGTAAGGTATGTTGATAACCTGCTTCATCTCTAGTTAATATTTGAATATCCTTATAGCGATAACCTGCATCTGGATCAGCAATCAGTTGATAAATTTCATTGGCAACCTGGTCAGCTTCCATATGAGTCGATGGCACTTCCCATATTTCCATTACCTGATTAACTGCATTTTTATCTTGGAATGATTGTGCCTTCTGACCACTTTCAATACGATTATCCGTTCTGAAATAATGATCGAGTACTTTAAAGCCAGTTGCATAGCTTTTATTATTTTCAGCTAAAATCGGTTTTTGAAGCGGAATATGTCTGTTTCGCGCAAATTGTGTCAACTGATGATAGGTTTTTCCAGTAACAGTGAATAACTCATACCAGTCTGGCGTTTTAAAATCATAAGCTTTATCTAGATTTAAAACGATCTGAACTTGAGGACAATTTTCTAAAAGTGATACTATTGTCTCCAACTCTTGGGCATTAAAGTAGTCGAACCCGGTAATGATAATCCTTGTTTTGGATAAATCTTGGTCTACAATAGCCTGTCTAAGTTGTACAAAAACGTTCTGTTCTGCCATTGTTAAACCAGCTAAGTACTTTTCATATTCTTGGTAAATAGCCGCTAACTCTTTCATCTTCTTAATTTGATTCTGGATAAGTGGCTGACTACTATCTTCATAACGTGACAAAGAATAGAAAAATACATCACTTGTAACCTGTCCATTGATCAATTCTTTAAATAGGTCTGCTAGCGCTTCTACGAACCCAATCTGATTGTATTCACCACGATAAACTAGTAATTCTTCCTTCATATCAGCTAAGACACGACCTATCACCATAATATTACCAATATCTGAAATATCGCCAACTGACTGACTATCTTGTTTTTGTAATAAATACCAAGCCAATCGTTTAAATGACTGAACTTGAAGTCGCATCATCCCCGCATGCTCTTCATCATTCGTATACCCTGCATTCAGTTGAATAGCTTTCATTTGACGCAGCACAGACATTTCTAAATCAAATTTCATATTATCGTCTGTAATGATAAATACTTGGTTTTCAATATCTGCTCTTAGGTAACGATCTATATCTTGATAGAGGCTGGTTAAGTCATTTTGTGTAGGTGTTTTTAAAATAAACTGTAAATTCATTTGAGCTCCTCCAGATTAAAGCAAATGTTTTTAATTGCTAAATATATAAAAGGAGAAGTTGACATCTTTAAAATGCCAACTTCTTTATTTACGGTAAATGATTTACCTTCATATATTTAAAACAGTATTCTTATAATCGATCATAGTCACCAGCACCCTCAACAATCGCAAGTATCACTTCAGTTGCCTTAACCATGGTTTGTAGGCTCACATATTCAAAACGTCCGTGCATATTCTCACCACCGGCAAATAAGTTAGGGGTTGGTAATCCCATGTAAGTCAGTTTAGAACCGTCAGTACCGCCACGAACAGCGATGATATCTGGTTGGATATTGACAGCAGCAAAGGCATTTTCAGCAAGCGTGACCGGGCGCATATCTTTTTCAATAATTTCACCCATGTTGTAATATTGATCATTTAACGTAACTGTTGCAATTTTACGACCATAGAATTCGTTCAAATTATCAGCAGCAGCTTGAATTGCTGCTTTACGGTTTTCAAATTGTTGGCGGTCGTGGTCACGAATGATATAGGTTGATTTCGCTGCTTCTACATTTCCATCCATACCCATCAAGTGGAAGAAACCTTCGCGTCCTTCTGTATTTTCAGGTCGCTCATTTTCTGGTAATTGATTATGAATATCTATCGCTACTTGCAAGGCATTAATCATTAAGTCTTTCGCTGAACCTGGATGAATATTTTTACCTGCTACTTCAATAACTGCAGATGCTGCATGGAAGGTTTCAAATTCTAACTCTCCTAGTGGTCCGCCATCCATTGTATAAGCAAAATCAGCAGCGAAACCTTCTACATCAAAACGATCAGCCCCTACGCCAATTTCTTCGTCAGGACCAAAAGCAACTTTCACTTCACCATGTTTAATTTCAGGATGGTCAATTAAGTATTTACCAGCTGTGACAATTTCTGCGATTCCAGCTTTATCATCTGCTCCTAGTAATGTTGTCCCATCAGTAGTGATTAATGTTTGACCCACATATTTATTTAATGAATCAAACTCGTCAGGATCCAAGACATACCCTGAATCACCCAAAGGGATTACACTACCATCATAGTTTTCAATAATTTGTGGTTGAACATTTTCAGCGTTAAAATCTGCTGTATCTACATGAGCAAAAAAACCAATCGTTGGATAGTTTTTACTATCATCTGTTGCTGGAATTGTAGCAGTAACAAATGAGTCTTTTTTATTGTAAGAAACATCTGAAAATCCTAAAGTTGTTAGTTCTTCTACCAGTTTCTTAGCAAAAGCTACTTGGTTTGGTGAGGAAGGCACTTGGTCCGCATTCGCTTCGTTTGAACGTGTATTTTCTTTTGCATATGCTATAAAACGATTTAATAATTCTTGTTCTTTAATTTGGTAAGTCATTCAGTTTTTCCTCCTATATAAATGTAAATGGGTCGGTATTTAATTGGCTAGCTACAATTTCAACTTGCCAATGATTCATTTCATTCCATTCAGTAAATTTCTCTGTCATTTTTTCTTTGACAATTGATTCAAAATGGTGGCCAGGATCGATGACATTCAGCCCTGCAGCAATCATATCGTGTCCCGTATGATAATAAACATCTCCAGTAATAAAAGTATCTGCACCTTTAGCGAGTGCATCTTCAAAGTAAGAGCCTCCATCGCCGCCAAGGATTGCCACACGTTTAACGGGTCTATTGCCATCAGCAACAACCATTCGCAGTCCATTTACACCAGTTTTTTCTTTTACAAATTTGCCAAAATCTACAAGTGACACAGGTTCAGCTAAGTCACCAATCCGTCCAATACCAATTGCTTGTCCTGTCGTTTCATCTTCAGTATGTGGTCGTAAAACTGTCGTATTTTCAACCGCATATACGTCAGACAACCAATCGTTCATACCATCTGGTGCAGCATCTAAATTCGTATGCGCTGCATAAACGCCTATACCTAACCGAATAATTTCGGCATACATTGCCTGCTGTGGATCATCTTCAGTCAATCGCTTCACAGGTTTAAAAATGGGTGGATGGTGTGCAAAAATAAAGTCTGCACCGATTGCTTTCGCTTCTTCAACCACTTCAGGACGAATATCTAAAGTGACCAAAATCTTATGGATATTTTGATCCAAACGACCAAAATGTAAGCCCGTTGGATCTCCTTCAACAGCATAATATTCCGGTGCGAATGTTTGGAATTGTTGGATAAAATCTTTAATTGTGAGTGACAAATTAATGCCTCCTTAAGCTAATTGTGCTTGTATTGCTGCCTTCAACTCTCGATAGCGGACGATTTTACTTTCATCCCGTTGTTTAGCTTGTTCCAGTTGACCTAGTACATACTCTGTTCTTTTTAATTCCAATTGCCATTTATCTTGGAAAACGGTTGGATATTTCTCTTTATTGAATAAACCAAATAGCAAATCCGTTTGGGTTAGTTTTTGTTGAAGATTATCTCGATAATCTGCCACAATGACCTCGTAAAATTTACCTTTTTCTGTGATCATCGCTTCGTCAACAATTTCATAATTGTGCTGGTTTAACCATTGACGGACTTTGTCTTCTGCGACATTCGGTTGTAGAATCAACCGTGGTTTGCTAGCTAATTTACCATCAACTAAACCTTGGGCTAGGATATCAACGATTAAAGCACCCCCCATACCACAAATGGTAATGGTATCGATTTGATCTTCAGGCAGAATGACAGCTAAGCCATCTCCAAGTCTAGCCTCAACTATATGTCCTAATTCTTGTCTGGCAATTTCTTGCTGGGCAGATTGAAACGGGCCTGCCACTACTTCACCAGCAATTGCTTTGGTAAGCTTATTTTGACTAGCCAAATTAGTTGGTAGATATGCATGGTCTGAGCCAATATCTGCCAACCGTGCGCCATCTTCTATAAAAGAAGCGACCGATGCTAATCTTTCTGATAAGTGATTTACGTTCATAATTTATCTTCTCCACTCAATTTCAATACAGAATAATTATATCAAAGTTTCTTACTTTTTTTAGGAATTTACCTTCTAAAATGATAAGAGTTTATCCCTTTACAAATAAAAATATTAGGCATAGAATATTTATGTTGAAAATACTTTATATATTTCGCCGAATTAGCTCAGTTGGTAGAGCATCTCATTCGTAATGAGGAGGTCACAAGTTCGATTCTTGCATTCGGCATTTTCCTTATATAGTGAATATGCTTTCTTCTAAAGTAGGCCGTTCATGAAAAAAGTCGTTTTTTCTAGGTTCTTTTAAATGATTCGTTATATTTTGGGTTGTATTCGGAGATAAAAAACTTTTTACCAGAAGGCCTTTCAATGATGAAGTCTTATTCGGATAAAATACGAAACTCAGTTAAATACCATACAAAAATACCCTAAAACCATACAGTTAAATGGTTTTAGGGTAATTATTTTCATTAAACATTATGATGACTAGTTTTTTTCATCCATCTTTTCTTTATAATCATAAGTTCGATTCTGTATCAAAGATTGACTGTAAAATTTATATAAATGGTATTGTAAATACGCAGCTACACTTCCTATTAAAGTCCCAATGACTATCCCGCTAAATCGATCGCCTAAATAATCGAAGCCAAGATTTGGATTTTGAAAGGTTAATTGAATCAAGACCATATTGGTCACGAAGAATATCCCAAATGAATAGTTTCTTGGAATAAAATATTCAGCTAACACATACAGCACCACTACCATTGCAATTCGACCAAGATGCGGAATTTGTATCAATAAAATCAGGGCTGCAGTTGCTAGTCCAGCAGTAGTGCCAAAAACTCTTTGGAAGCTCTTATTTAATATTATCTGTAATGTGTTCCCTTGTAAAATAGCTGAACACGAGACAATAATCCAAGAATAAGGGCTTAAATCTAAAACGATATTAAGATAAGCTGCGAAAAATAACACACCCGCATAAAAAAATGAATCAACTATCATTCTAGGTTCAGTCCGAATAGCCTCTTTATAATTGAAACTAAACGTAAACGATTGTTTAGGTAAGTCTAAATACTTAACCAATAAATAAGCCATGAATAAAGAAACTAGAATCCCATAACTTAGCTCGACTAACTGGGTCGGAATTTGACTCAGCGACATATCTCTCGTTGCTCCTGAAGCCATCACGAGTATCACGAAAATATCTCCTGGCTTATCAATTCGATAGATACGGTAAACTAATCTTGCAAAGAATGCGACAAAACTAATAAATATGGGTGCCATTAAGGGGATTTGACCAATAATAAGGCCAACCGTATAAGCAGTAAATAGCGATATTGCGACAAATATCATTCGCTTAATCGTTCGCTGTCCTTCGTAAGATTGAAAATGCAGAAAAGTAAATAATCCCAAGCTAGATGTAGCATTGATACCAGGATTTTTTAAAAAGTATCCGGTTAAATTTACAATCAGCGCACAAATACCGGCAACAAGTATTCTTTCTAAGTGATGATCTGGGGAGGGTTTTAATGAAAAAGTTTGTTTTAAAATTGAATGCATGTTGTCTCCTCCAAAAAATACCGGACCTTCCTATTATATAGGTCAGCATCCGGTTGCTCTTCAATTATACCACTAATATGATAAATATAAACTTCACTTTTCAGATACCTTCTAATCATATATACACAAGAAAAGAAAGGTCTTAAAATTATTTTATTATATAAATACTCACTTTAGATAACCTATGAGATATATTACTTTTATGCCTGTAGTGCAACCTTTAATTTTTCTAATCCTTCATCCACTACTAACTTTGAGACATTTAATGGTGGTAGCAGGCGGATAACATCATCTTTAGCGGAAGTAATCAATAATCCTTGTTCAGCAGCTTTGGTAATTACATGCCCAACTGATTTCGTCAGTTTCAAGCCGATTAATAATCCCTTTCCTCTAATTTCTTTAATGGCTAGGGACTGCCATGACTCAATTTCATTAATGATATATTGTGACACTTCTTGCACATTTGCCAACAAGTGCTGCTTTTCTATCGCTGAAAGAATATAGTTTCCAGCTGCTGTTGCTAGGGGATTGCCACCGAAGGTTGTGCCGTGATCTCCCGGTTTAAAATGACTGGCGACATGATTTTTAGCCACAAGCGCACCAATCGGTAACCCACCTCCTAATCCCTTAGCTAAGGTAATAAGATCTGGTTTTAGACTCGTCTGTTGAAAAGCAAACATGGTACCGGTTCGGCCGATACCGGTTTGAATTTCATCAACGATCACTAAAACTTTTTCCTTTTTCTGAATTTCATTCACAGCAGCAACATATTCTGGCGTAATTGCATTGACTCCACCCTCTCCTTGGATGACCTCCAGCAAAATAGCACATGTATTATTGTTCACGGCTGCTATTAAGTCGTTTATATCATTAAAATCGACGTATTTAAAGCCCACAGGTAGTGGTTTAAATGCAGTATGCATGTCTTCTTGACCGGTCGCTGTTAAACTGGCCAAAGTTCTACCATGGAAAGATTGGTTCATGGAAATAATTTCAAAAGCATCGGGACCCTTCATTTCAGTCCCCCATTTACGGGCTAGTTTAATGGCTGCTTCATTGGCTTCTGTACCCGAATTAGCGAAAAAAGTCTTGTCAAGATTTGATACTTCGCTTAATTTTTCAGCGAGTTTGATCCCATTTTCATTCCAGAAAAGGTTAGATACATGTATCAAATTGCCTGCTTGCTTAGAAATGTATTCGACGAATTCTTGGTCAGCGTGGCCTAATACATTGCATGCAATGCCAGAAATGAAATCGATATACTTTTTTCCATCTAGATCCTCAACATAGGCTCCTTGACCTTTGACTAGGACAGTTTCTTGGCGGTTGAAAGTATGCATGGTGACTTCCTGACCCAATGCAATCAGTTCTTCTGTATTCATTATATACTCCTAACTGCGGTAATCAGCGTTAATCTTAATGTAATCTTCCGTAATGTCACAAGTCCAAACAGCTATTTGGCTCTTACCTAATCCTAAATCGATATCAATCGTTATTTCTTTTTCTGATAATATTTCAAAGGCTAAGGCTTCGTCAAAATCTAATCCTTGTCCGCCCTTACAAGTAAGTATTGAACCTTTTTTCGAGATAAATTGAATTTTGATTTTGCTCGGATCTAGGTAATTTGGCTGTGCTTGACCAATAGCTGATAATACACGTCCCCAGTTGGCATCTTGACCGTAAATTGCTGTTTTGACTAAGGAGGAAGTGGCAACTTGTTTAGCAATCCCCTCTGCATCAGAAAGGCTACTTGCAC
Source organism: Aerococcus sp. HMSC10H05 (assembly GCF_001806975.1). Taxonomy (NCBI): domain Bacteria; kingdom Bacillati; phylum Bacillota; class Bacilli; order Lactobacillales; family Aerococcaceae; genus Aerococcus; species Aerococcus sp. HMSC10H05. The sequence goes on along the minus strand of NZ_KV787010.1, from coordinate 16,188 downwards.
CTTTGACTGATACAGTTACGAATTTTGAAGCACCCTCCCCATCTGCTACAATTTCCTGTGCCATCATTTGGCATATTTCTGTTAATCTCTCTTGGAAGAGGAGAATATTTTGCTTAGTTGGGTTAACAGATATTTTATTGGTAGAAGCCAAAATTACAGAATCATTTGGGCTAGTATCTCCATCAACTGAAATTTTATTGAAAGTCTGTCTAACTGCTTCTTTTAGTAATTGCAATAAGGTTGCTTGCCCTAAATCTAAGTCGGTTACGATATATGACAGCATAGTGCCCATATTAGGGTGAATCATACCTGAACCTTTGGCAATTGCAGCTAAATGTACTGGTTTACCCTCTATTTCAAAAGCTATTGCTTTTTGTTTAATGGTAGTATCTGTTGTCATGATTGCTTCAGCTGCCTGAATAGAGTCTCCATCGGTTAGATTATGGCTTAAATGTGCTACCTTTTTATCAAAATTTGTTAGATCCATTGGCACACCGATTACACCAGTTGAGCAAATCAATACCTCATCAGGGTGAATAGCTAATTTATTCGCTAGTGTTTCAGCCATGATTTTGACATCCGCATCCCCTTTTTCTCCATTAAAGGTATTAGCGTTTCCTGAATTAGTCATAATTGCTTTGAATGTCGCTTGTTCATTTAAAAGTTTTTTATCATACTTGATATGATGAGATTCAATGGCATTCTTCGTAAAGACGCCTGCCATTGTTGCACCTTTAGGAAAATAAATAAGCGCCAAATCTTTGTTACGATGTTTAAAACCTGAATGTACTCCTGATACCCAGACATTGTCGATAGCACATAAACCTCCAGGGATTATTTGCTTCTCCAAAGAAGTAGGCGTACGTTCAACGGTAGTGATAGTTACATGATCTATTTGTGGCATATCTTGACTCCTTTCTTAAAGCGTTACGGGAAAATGGGCGCTTGGCTAAGACCAGTAGTTTGGTCAAGTCCAAACATTAAATTCATATTCTGAATTGCTTGTCCTGCTGACCCCTTCACCAGATTATCGATCACAGCAAAGATAACTAAACGATTAGTTCTTTTATCTATCTGCACTTGAATTTGAGTAAAATTACTAGCACGGACAGCCTTCATCTGTGGTAATTGATTTTTTTCTAAAATTTGGATAAAGTAGTTATCCTGATAATAATTTTTGTATATTTGTTGGACTTTGTCTTCTGAAACTTCTGAAGTTAAGTCTACATAAATAGTTGTATAAATCCCACGCTCAGTCGGCAATAAGTGTGGGGTAAATTGAACAGTTACCGGACTTTTTGTTATATGATTTAAAACTTGTTCAATTTCTGGGATATGACGGTGAGTTAGTGGGTTATAAGCATAAAAGTTATTCCCTAATTCTGTCAGTAGGTTGGCTGCTTTTGCTGACCTTCCAGCGCCTGATACACCTGTTTTGGCGTCAATAATAATCGAATTCTTCTGAATAAAATCAGCATCGATAATAGGTAGCAAAGCTAATAAGCTACAAGTTACAAAGCAACCTGGATTAGCGATTAAGTTTGCTTGTTGAATTTCTCTAGCATACAATTCTGGCAGTCCATAAACTGCTTGAGCTAGGAGTTCTGGTTCTGTTTGTTGAACACCGTAATATGCTTCATATACTTCTTTATCTTTAATTCGGAAGTCTGCCCCTAAATCTATCACTTTCACATCATAACCCTGTGCGGCGCTTGCAATTTCCATAGAAACACCATGTGGCAAGCATAAAAATAATACGTCTACTAAATCAAAAATATGGTTGGGGTCATAAGCTATGAAAGCTTGATCAATAAGTCCTTTAAAATGTGGATAGTAATCTTGAACCTTTGTCCCAACTTGATTTCTTGAGGTTAAACAAGTTAATTCTATATCCGGACGGGTAACCAGTAAACGAATAAGTTCTTCACCCGTATAACCGGTTGCACCGATAATACCTACTCTAATCATCTAATCACCACCTTTAATCGCTTGACTTGGCCAAAATAGATGCCCATTGGTAGCTGCCATGATTGCTTTAATTGAATGGAGTCGATTTTCTGCCTGTATAAACTGTTTAGCATAGTCTGCCTGGAAGACTTCATCGGTCACTTCCATTTCTTTATAGCCATATTGATCTAATACCTGTTGTCCATACGTTGTTTCTGCATCATGGAAGGCAGGTAGACAATGCAGGAAAATAAACTGATCTGATTCTACATGATCAATTAACTTTTGGTTAACTTGAAATGGCATTAATTGTTGAATACGTTCTTCAAAACTGGCTTCTTCTCCCATAGATACCCACACATCCGTATAAATAACCGTAGCTGATTTAACTGCTGCATAAGGATCATTTGTAACTATTATTTTAGTTTGCGTCGTCTTCGCTATATCTTCTGCCGCCTTTAAAATCATTTGATCAGGTTCTAATTCTGGACTAGTTGCAATCGTTATGTCCACGCCTAATTTTGCACCGGCAATCATTAGAGAGTTCGCCATATTATTACGACCATCACCTAGATAAACCAAATGCTGCTCTTTTAAAGTGCCAAATATTTCTTTTATCGTCATAAAATCTGCGATCATTTGCGTTGGATGCCAAGAATTAGTTAACCCATTCCAAACTGGCACACCAGCATGCGCCCCTAATAGTTCAACTGCTTCTTGGTCAAACCCACGATATTCGATGCCATCGAACATTGAACCTAACACTTTTGCCGTATCAATGACTGATTCTTTTTTGCCAAGTTGAATATCATTAGCCCCAAGATATTCGGGATGTCCACCTAAGTCATTTACCGCAACGGTAAAGGCTGCACGTGTACGAGTGGATGATTTCTCAAATAAAAGTGCGATATTTTGACCTTTTAAATATTCATGAGGAATATTGGCTTGCTTTAAATGCTTCAAATGTAAGGCGAAATCAATCAAAAATTCAATTTCTTGACTAGTGTAATCTAATAATTTTAAAAAGTTTTTATTTTGTAAATTCATTTTCTTACCACCTTTTACGCTGTAATCATTGTACCGAGGCCATTTTTAGTAAAAAGTTCTAAAATAATAGCATGAGGAATAGTGCCGTCAATAATTTGACATGAGTGAACGCCAGATTGAATTGCACTAAGACAATTTTTTACCTTAGGAATCATACCTCCAGTAATTACTTCATTTTCAATTGCTATTTGAATTTCTTTAGCGGACATTTCTGAATATAAGCTAGTGGGATCAGCTGGATCCTCATATATGCCATTAATATCCGTTAGATAGATCATTTTCTCTGCTTTTAAAGCTGAGGCAATTGCGGCTGCAGCTTCATCAGAATTGATATTCAAGCTCTCCCCCTGAGGTCCATAAGCAATCGGTGAAATAACAGGTAATATATTATCTGCAAGCATTTGATGCAGATATGCTGTATTTACTTTGGTAACTTCTCCCACCAACCCCAACGCTTCATCTTTCTTCACTGCCTCCATTACCTTATTGTCCTTACCTGATATTGAAATAGCAGCAATCCCTTCTTCATTTAGCATAGTTGTCAAATTTGGTGAAATCAACCCTGTTAATACCATCTCCACTGTCCGCATCACATCATGAGAAGTCACTCGCAAACCATTCATAAATTGCGGTTCAACTGCCTGTAACTCAAGCATCCGGTTAATTTCAGGTCCACCACCATGCACAATAATTGGTTTCATACCCACATAAGATAGCCAAGCAATATCTGAAATTACTCGCTGACGAATTTCTTCAGAAACCATTGCATGCCCACCATATTTAATGACTATAATTTTTTGATAAAAATCTTTTATATAGGCCAACGAATCAATTAAAATATTAGCCTTTTCAATATCTTGCTTACTAATTTCTATCACTTTTATCCCCCTCCTAATAAAAAATACCCCTATATCTGCTTATTGCAAATATAGAGGCGTTTAACCGCGATACCACTCTACTTAGCCTTTTCACAACTACTTGAAAAAGACTATCTCTTATCCTAACGTGGATATTACGTCCTTGTTCAGTTTAACCCTTACAAGAAATCTATAAAGCACGATTCATTTGGTTAATATCAGTAGTCTCACACCGTCACTACCTCGCTAAGTATATACCGCAAATTACTAACTTTATCTTTGATTCAATTATATAAAAAAAGCCCCGTCCCATGTTCAAATAGAACATAGAGACGAGGCTTATCCGTGGTACCACTCTAGTTAATTCAAATCGAATTCACTCATTTTTGTTAACGCTGCATCAGCGAAATTGACTACTTGTCATTCACCAATTTATCCATGAAGTGCGGTTCAGCAACCTTATCATATTAGGCTTCCACTCTATCCTAATTCGCTGTAAATCCAATAGTTACCTACTCTCTCCATACTTGATTTTAAATATTTCTATTATTCTATTAGAAAATAATGATAATGTCAATTAAATTTTAATCCTTTTTTAAATATGGTGATATATATTTTATAACACAACCTTGTAGATATTAGACTAATTGAAAGCAACTAGCTTTTTTCTTCTAAAGCCGTAGCATAAGCTTTAAAAGTATCTAAATGGGTAAAAAGTGGTACAAGGTGACTAATAGCTGCCATTCTAGTAGATAAACCTCTTTCGTAACCAGGTACATTACCTGTGGTATCTACTACGATTTGCCCCTTATCTTGAATGATAAACTGGTCTAAATCTTCAGTATTCTTAAAGCTAGTAAAGACCTCAGATATTATTTCTTTTGAACTATCATTAATATTTACTACTATTTCGTAACCAGCTTTATATAGATTTTTTAAACTATTTTGAATTTCTTCTAATTCATTTTCGAATATATTGAAAACGATAGTGCCTTTTTTGATTAAAGGAATATTCGCTCCCTCAAAAGCGTTTTGTAAAGCACTAGCATAAGTTTTTCCAGTACCCATCACTTCACCAGTAGATTTCATTTCTGGACTTACAGCAGGATCAACACCATTTAACTTAGTAAAAGAGAATACGGGTGCTTTTACATGTACCTCATCTCCAGTATAGTCATATAAACCAGTTCCCAATCCTTGGGCTTTTAAGCTAGTTCCCATAATCACGTTAGTAGCAATTTGTGCAATCTCAATATCAGTCACTTTAGATAGGAAAGGCAAAGTTCTGCTTGCTCTCGGATTCACTTCGATTACAAAAACTTCTTCATTCTCTACGATAAATTGAATATTTACCATTCCAATAGTTCCTAAGCCATTACCAATTTTAACTGTTTCTTCTATAACCTGATCAATCACTGGTTGAGACAATCTTTGTGTCGGGAATACGGCCATAGAATCCCCAGAGTGAACACCAGCAGCTTCAATATGTTCCATAATTCCTGGGATAAAGACATCTTGTCCGTCACAAATAGCGTCCACTTCAACTTCTATTCCTTGCACATAATGGTCAATTAAAATTGGTGCTTCACGGTTTAATTTTTTACTTTCAACCAAAGCATCATTAATATATTTAGTTAAATCTTCTTGATTATAAACTACTTCCATTCCTCTACCACCTAAGACAAAAGAAGGTCTAACTAAAACTGGATAGCCACCTATTTTTTCAGGTATTGCAAGAGCCTCTTCTAAATTCAAAGCTGTATCTCCTTTTGGTTGTGCAATTCCTAATTGTTTTAAGGCCTGTTCAAATAGTTTTCTATCCTCTGCACGATTCATATCTTCAACTGATGTCCCAAGAATTTGAACACCTGCTTGAGTTAAATCATTGGCCAAGTTAATTGCTGTTTGGCCACCAAATTGAATCATCACACCTACCGGTTGTTCACGTTCAATAATTGCCATAACATTTTCAAAAGTAACGGGTTCAAAGAATAATTTGTCAGATATCGAAAAGTCTGTAGAAACTGTTTCTGGATTAGAATTGATGATTAGCGCTTCATACCCAGCCTTTTGTAATGCTTTAACACAATGTACTGTCGCATAATCAAATTCGATTCCTTGACCTATTCGAATTGGACCAGATCCTAAAACTAAGACAGATTGCTTATCTGTAGTCGTTTTTGGCTTGTTTTCTCCGTTATAAGAAGTGAAGTAGTAACCAGATTCACCATAATCTCCCATTCCCCAAATTGTAACCGGAATAAAGTTTGGCGTGATGCCATTGGATTCTCTAAGGTCCTTCACTTCGCTAGCAGTTAAGCCAGCAATTTCTGCAATTGTTTGATCATCAAAGCCATTCTTTTTCGCCTCTCTTACTATTTCAAAGTTTTGAGGTTGATCTTTGATAGCTTTTTCGATGTCTACGATATGTTTGATAGCTTGAAGGAATAATGGACGAATTTTAGTTAATTCATATGCCTCTTCAACTTTCATACCGCGACGAATTGCTTCAGCTAGATAGAATATCCGATCGTCTTTTACCTCTACTAGCTCTTTCATAATCTTTTCATCTGAAGCGTTACTAGCATCCACATCAAATAAATGAGCATGGCCATTATCCAATGATTGAATAGATTTTAGTAAAGATTCTTCAATTGATTGCCCAAGTGACATGACTTCACCTGTAGCCTTCATTTGCGTCGTCAAGCTTCTATCGGCATGTTTAAATTTATCATTAGAAAAACGCGGTACCTTTGCAACAGTATAAGTGATATCTTTTGGATCATAGTCAGAAAAATGCGTCTTCGTGTAAGGGTTATACAACTCATTAAAGCAGTAACCTACTGCGATTTTGGCTGCTACACGAGCGATAGGGAATCCTGTTGCTTTTGAAGCTAGAGCTGAAGAACGCGAGACACGTGGATTTACTTCGATAATATAGTATTCATTACTATCAGGTTTTAGAGCCAATTGCACATTACAACCACCCTCAATTTCTAAAGCTTGAATAATTTTAAGTGCAACTTCAGCTAGCAAATCATTCTGTTCATCGTTAAGAGATTGATTAGGGGCAAATACAATTGAATCACCCGTATGAACACCTACTGGATCGAAATTCTCCATAGATGTAATTACTTTGGCTTCTCCCGAACTATCTCGCATTACTTCGTATTCTATTTCCTGGTAACCAGCAATAGATTTCTCAATTAGACATTGGCTTACCGGTGATAACGTCAAACCATTTTTAACAATCTGTTCAAGTGAATCTTGATCTTCACAAATACCACCGCCTGATCCACCCATTGTAAAAGCTGGGCGTACAATGATAGGGTAGCCAATAGAATTGGCAAAATCGATTGCTTCATCAACTGTGTGCACAATGGTTGAATCAGGAACTGGTTGACCAATTGACGTCATCAAGTTTTTAAATAATTCTCGATCCTCAGCTTGATCAATCGCTTCTAGGTTGGTCCCTATTAATTCAATACCTAGTTCTTCTAAAATTCCAGAAGCATCCAATGTCAAAGCCATATTTAAACCCGTTTGACCACCTAACGAGGGTAAAATTGCGTCTGGCTTTTCATCATAAAGGATCTTAGAAACCATTTCTTCAGTAATCGGCTCGATATATATTTTGTCTGCTATTTTTCGATCAGTCATTATGGTCGCTGGATTCGAATTAATCAGAACAACTTCGTAGCCTTCTTCTTTTAAAGCAAGACAAGCTTGGGTTCCAGCATAGTCAAATTCGGCAGCTTGTCCAATAACAATTGGACCTGATCCGATAACTAGAATTTTGTGAATATCTGTTCTCTTTGGCATATTTTTTCCCCTTTTCTAATGGCCTACCGATTGCATAACAAATCCACCAATTTCCCTAAATCGCTTAGTTCCAAATAAATGTCTGAAACTAAGGATTTATTAGAAATTAGATGCTGATTGGCTTATTAAAAAAATATCTTCACGTGCTTTCATAAGCAGTTCAGTGTAATTCTTGGTCAGTCGACTCTATACACGTTTGTGAAGTAGTTTTTCCTCTGATGTACTTTACGCTATGTTGAATTATAGGTCAAACAGAAAATGAAAAAAAATATATATTTCTCATTTATTCACAACTATTTTATTATCAAAAAACCATTTATTACTATATATGTAATAAATTAGTAACTGATATCTCCTAACAGTATTCAAATATATATAATACAATTTTTGTATTTTATATGGCCATTATTTTATTTTTTTACTAGATGGCAGAACTTTATCAAGCATACTAGTAGATAAAAACGAATACGCTATAAGCGCTACCCATTAGAGCTAAACTACAATTCACTATCTAAGAACATAGATAAAATCTGAATACATTCGATAACCATTTACTGATGTCAATAAATTTCTCTAGTAAACAAAAAAGAGGCTACGACAAAAATATCTCAGCCTCTCTTTGCTATATAAAAGATGTTTATAATCGGGTTTCAAAAGTCAGCCTTGTCCGATACTACCCAAAATACGCCAATCACATTTCGTTATTCTTCGGCTGTTGGTCTAGTACGTCAACGCTAAACGACTTTTGTCTCATCTTCTCTAATATATTTATTCTAAGAAATCTTTCAATTGTTTTGAACGAGATGGGTGGCGTAACTTTCTCAAAGCTTTCGCTTCAATTTGACGAATTCGTTCACGAGTAACACCAAATTGTTGCCCAACTTGCTCTAATGTCTTCGATTGACCATCTTCTAATCCAAAACGTAAACGCAACACATTTTCTTCACGATCTGTCAGAGTATCTAGTACTTCGTTTAATTGTTCTTTCAATAATTCAGCAGAAGTATAGTCAGCTGGGCTTGTAGCATCAAGGTCCTCAATGAAATCTCCTAAATGAGAATCATCTTCTTCACCAATTGGTGTTTCAAGTGACACTGGCTCTTGCGCTATTTTAAGAATATCACGTACTTTTTCAGTTGGTAAGTCCATTTCAGCCCCAATTTCTTCTGGGGTTGGTTCGCGGCCAAGGTCTTGTAATAGTTGGCGTTGAATACGAACTAACTTGTTAATCGTTTCGACCATATGTACTGGAATACGGATTGTACGTGCTTGGTCAGCGATGGCACGAGTAATTGCTTGTCGAATCCACCACGTAGCATATGTAGAAAACTTGAATCCTTTATGATAATCAAATTTCTCAACAGCTTTCATCAGACCCATATTTCCTTCTTGAATTAAATCTAAGAAAGACATACCACGTCCTACATAACGTTTTGCAATAGACACAACTAAACGTAAGTTTGCTTCCGCTAATTCTTGTTTAGCTATTGGATCCCCTTGCTCAATACGTTGTGCTAAGGAAACCTCTTCGTCAGCCGTTAATAATTCAACACGACCAATTTCTTTCAAATACATTCTAACTGGATCATTGATTTTAACATCAGAAGCAACAGAAGTAGGATCTACCTCTTCTTTTTTCACTTTTTCAGCTTCCTTGTCGGCTTCTTTGTCCATTTGGCGCATTGTTGGTTCGCCATTTTCATCCACAACTGCAATACCTTGATCTTCGAATTTCTCAATCAGGCTATCCATTTCTTTATCATCCAATTCGAAAGGTTGTGCGATTTTATCGCTTAAATCAGTATACTGAATTGTACCAAAAATTTTCTTCTCAGCTATTAATTGTTTGGTAGCTTGGTTAAGTGTGATACCATCCACTTTTTTCTTTGCCATTCAATTCGCTCCTAACATAAATCAAAAATTAGCATCATTAAATTAACTATTACGATTTTTTAGTTGTTTCAATAAATCAATTTTTTTCTTGATCAAAATACCAATTTGTGCAAAATCATCTACGGATTTTGCATAAGCAATTTCATCATCTAAAGTTTGCATCTTTTGTTCTATACTCCCTTTAGTTTGTATATTATAAATAAGGTCTTCCACTTCACCTTCACCAATATCAGGGGCGACTTCTAAGTTCAATACTTCAGCAACCAAACGTTGCTCTTCAGCGCCTGTTAAAGCTTGTAAGAAGTCTCCTGGATCTATTTCACCATCTATGTTTTGTTTCCTATCCCTATAGTCTGACAGTAGCATATAGACCGTTTCAACTTCACTAGATTGGAAATGAAAATCCTTATTCGCTATGAGTAACCATGTCTCACTATTATAGAGTAAACGATACAACAATAGCAATTCACTTTTTTCAAGTTGTGTCTTTTTCTGACCTCTTGTAACTCCAACCTCAGGCACTGCTAGGTTACCATCATTAAAATACTGAGATGACCTATGGCCCTGTTCCTGATATGATTGATAATTCTGTTTATTTGAAGTATAACTCTCTAATTGTTGCAAGAGTGTATCTTTAGATACACCCGTATCTTCAGAAATTTCACTGATATAAATATCTCGCTCAATCGCTTGCTGTGTTTTTGCAATCGCCTCAAGCATCACATTTATAAACTGAATCTTTCCATTGTCCGTTTCAAGAGAAAACTTCTTCCGATAGAAGTTTCTCATAAAATGTATCGGACTCATTCTTTTATTTATAACAAAATTGGCATACTTCTCGCCACCATATTTTTGTATAAATTCGTCTGGATCTAAATTCTGTTCAAAAGATAGCACATTTATTTTCAATCGATTACTTTGATCTTGAATCAAATTGATCGCTCGTAACGTTGCTTTTTGACCTGGAGTATCTCCATCATAAGCAATTAAGATTTGTTTGCTTGCCTTTTCAATCACTCTAATTTGATTACTAGTTAAACTTGTTCCCATAGAGGCAACACCGTTTCCTATACCCTCATTATGAGAAGCAATTACATCCATAAAACCTTCAAACAATACAAGTTCTTTGGCTCGTCTAGCTTCACTTTGAGCTAAATCAAGATTAAATAGGAAAGTATTCTTTTCAAAAATTTCTGTCTCAGGACTATTTAAATATTTAGCAGCATCAGGATAGTTCTTTTGATGCATCGACCCAGGTAAAATCCGCCCAGAGAAACCCACAGTCTTACTTATTACATCTCTTAGTGGAAACATAATTCTACCAGCAAACCGATCTTTTAAACGATCTTGATCCCCTACAAAAATGCCAGACAGTTGTAATTCTTCAACCGTAAATTCTTTATTTAAAAGGTGCTGAGCTGCTAACCTACCATCTTCAGGTGCAATACCTATTTGATAGGTTTCTAGTGTTTCTTTACGCAATCCTCGATCATATAGATATTGCAATCCTAGATTTCCATTTTCAGTATTCATCAATAAATAGTGATAAAATTGCCTTAATTCTTCATGAATTTGAATTAACCGATTCTGTGTATTACTATAGTTGTTTGTCTGCTGTCCATCTTCTAGAGCAGACCAGTCGAAAGAGACTGAAACATTTCCAAGTTCTGTTACTTTCTGAACAGCTTGTGGGAATGTATAGCCTTCAATTTCTTCCATAAAACGAAAAACATTACCCCCTCGACCACATGAAAAACAGTGAAAAATCTGTTTTTCTTCATTTACTGTGAACGAAGGCGTACGTTCTTCATGAAATGGACAATGACCAAAATAGTTACGGCCTCTTTTTTGTAAGTCAACAAACTGACTAGTTATATCAAGGATATTTACATTGTTTTTGACTTCATTAATGACTTCCTCTGGAATAAAATTCGCCAATTGACCACCTACTTTTGCCGGCAAAAACTCACAATAAATATAGCGGAAACCAAATCAAAATGCAATCGATATGGACATATTATTTGAATAATTATTCTTCAAGTTCAAATTCGCCATCTAAAACAGCTTGAATGATTTCCCAAGCTTCGTCTCTACCATTTTTTGTTTCAGCTGAAAATGGTAAAATTTGATCAATTGATTCTAATCCTAATGTTTTATAAATATCACTTAGGTGTTTATTCCATTGACTTTTCTTAATTTTGTCACTTTTTGTTGCGATAACAAAATAAGGTACGCCATGGTAATCCATGAATTCTTTCATTTGAATATCATCTTTGGTTGGTTTATGGCGAAAGTCCACTACAAGAAGTGCTAAAACTAGGTTTTCACGGGTAGTAAAATATGTTTCTAACATCTCGCCCCATTTTGCTTTTTCAGTTTTACTCACTCTAGCGTATCCATATCCAGGAACGTCTACAAAATAGAACAAATCTTCAATTTGATAGTAATTTAACTGTTGTGTTTTTCCAGGCTTACTTGATGTTCTAGCCAATTTTTTTCGATTAATCATCGTATTGATAAATGAACTTTTTCCAACATTTGACCGTCCCGCTAAAGCAATCTCAGGTATTGTAGAAGCTGGATACTGCTCTGGCCTTACGGCTGAGATTAGAAATTCAACATTATGCACGTCCATGAAAATCTCCTTTCTGACACAAAAAGGAAAGACTAAAGCCAGTCTTTCCCATTGTATTTCATACATTGCAACGCTTAGACTTATTTAAGCGATTTTTTTGCCTTCTAAATCAAATAAATCCGGTTCAATATCATCATTAATGACCGAAGCTGTAATCGTCACTTTTGAGACGTCATCACGAGATGGAATCTCAAACATAATTTCTAACATTGCTTCTTCAATAATTGAACGGAGACCACGGGCTCCTGTTTTACGGTCTAAAGCCTTCTGTGCTATCGCATCAAGCGCTTCATCAGTAAATGTAAGTTCAACATCATCCATCTTTAACAATTGCTGATATTGCTTTACTAAAGCATTTCTTGGTTTTGTTAAAATATGAACTAAATCTTCTTTGGTTAACTTATTTAAGTTAGCCATAATTGGTAAACGACCAATAAATTCAGGAATTAATCCAAATGTTTGTAAATCTTGAGGAATAGCCTGTTGCATAATCGCATCATTATCATTTAAAATCTGATTCTTTGAACTATTACCAAAACCGATCACTTTTTCCCCGAGGCGTTCTTTAATAATTGGTTCAATACCGTCAAAGGCACCACCTACAATAAAGAGTATATCGGTTGTATCTACTTGAATCAATTCTTGATGTGGATGTTTACGCCCACCTTGTGGCGGAATGTTTGCTTCAGTTCCTTCTAAAATTTTCAGTAACGCCTGTTGAACACCTTCACCAGAGACATCACGTGTAATGGAAACATTTTCTGATTTACGCGCAATCTTATCAATCTCATCAACATATATAATCCCTTTTTGGGCACGCTCCACGTCAAAATCAGCAGCCTGTACTAATTTGACTAAGATATTTTCAACATCTTCCCCAACATAACCCGCTTCTGTCAATGTCGTTGCATCCGCAATCGCAAATGGCACGTCCAAAATACGCGCTAACGTTTGAGCTAAGTATGTTTTTCCTGAACCAGTTGGTCCCATTAATAGAATATTACTCTTTTGAAGAGAAATGTCATCATCAGCAGCTTCGTTGTTAGAAGAAATACGTTTGTAATGGTTATATACTGCTACTGACAAAGTCTTTTTGGCTTGATCCTGGCCAATAACATAATCATCTAAGATGGAACGAATTTCAGTTGGTTTTGGTGGTTCAACCATTGTATAAGATTCTTGTCGTTCTTGGCTAACTTCTTCATCAATAATTTCCTGACACAGTGCTACACATTCATTACAGATATAAACACCCGGTCCAGCGATGATTTTGTCTACCTCATCTTGTGATTTTCCACAAAAAGAACAGTGAATCGTTGTTTGTTCATCATCATTATACATGCTATCCGTTCTCCTTTCCCTTTTTACATCATCTTATTGTGCCAAATTCTTGACTTTAAGTCAATTTAAATGTCTTCATTTTATATGTTTTAGGTCTATTGTATATCATATATGATAAGTCTAAAAATGTAACCAGTTTATCGTTCGGGAATTCTTTTAAATTACTAGTATTTTACTAGTCAATATTTTATAATGATTAGCAGTGCAAAAATTTGAATAAAAATAAGAAAAGGAGATCACTATGAGTATTATTCGCGGAATTATCGGTCTAATTGTCATTGGACTTATTGCTTTATTACTTAGTAAAGACCGTAAGAACGCCCGTATTAAACAAGTAGGCATTTTATTGATTATTATGTTTGTTTTAGCCTTCGTTGGTTTAAGAACAAGCTTTGGGATCGCAATTTTGGAAGGTATATCAGAGTTCTTTAACTGGTTAATCTTACAAGCAAATGGTGGTACCGAATTTGTTTTTGGTGAGGGATCCACAGGATATGGTATTTTCTTCCTAAACGTTTTAATGCCAATCGTATTTATTTCTGGTTTGATTGGTATCCTTCAATATATTAACGTCCTACCATTTATCGCTAAATTCTTAGGTAAAGCCCTTAATAAGGTGACTGGTATGGGGGAAAATGAATCATATATTGCTATCATGATGGCCATGCTTGGCCAATCAAACGGTTTCATTACAATTAAGCGCTACATTGATAAATTCTCGCCCGAACAAATATTTACATTTGCGTTAATGGGGTTATCTTGTGTATCTGCTACGACTATTGCTTCTTATATGCAAATGGTTGATGGTAAATTTGTAGTAGTAGCCATTCTTTTAAATGTCTTTGCCGCTTTCGTCATCGTCTCATTGATGACACCATATAATCCACAAACTCTTCAGGTAGATTTTAACCCTATTGAAGAAGCTAAGGAAAATGAAGGTATTGAAGAAGAAAACTTTTTCTCCGTATTGAGCGACTACATCTCTAGTGGTTTCCAAATTGCTTTAGCAATTGCTGGATCATTAATTGGTTTTACAGCTTTAATTACCTTCCTTAATTCATTAGCTAGTTTGGTATTTGGCATAGATTTCTTTACTATCCTTGGTTACGTTTTCTCCCCCCTTGCATATATAATGGGTGTTCCAAGTACGGATATCGTAAGCGCTGGTTCTATCATGGCTTCCAAATTATTAACCAATGAATTTGTCGCCTTAGGTGAAGTTCAAGCGGTTGCAGGACAAATAACAGAGAAAACAATGGCAATGATGTCAACTTATGTTATCTCATTTTCAAATATCGCAACTGTCGGCATGATTATTGCTTCTGTAAAAATTATGTCAACTAAACAGGCCAAAGTTATCGCAAACAATACATGGCGTTTAATCATTGCATCAGTCTTAGTATCTATGATTTCAGCAACAATAGTTGGTTTCTTCTTCTAATTTAGAAAGCTGGTTCATCAATCCATTTTAATAAACTTGTATAAGGCATTGTCTTTCTTCTATCAATTTGAAAGCCAATGCCTTATACTTTACTTAGGATAAGATATTAAAATATCCAACTTTTTAGGGGGTTTAAATATGAAATTAATCTTAGATTTTGATACGGGTATTGATGATGCAATGGCTATTGCACTTGCTTTGGGCGAAGAAGATGCAGAAGTAATCGGTATTACATCTGTATTTGGAAATGCTGAAGTTGACAAGTGTGTCCACAATGCCTCAGCGGTATTAAAATTATTGGACCGCGAAGACATTCCGGTTTTCCGAGGCGCTGCCCACAAGATTGGCGCAAGTGAAGATTATATCCAAGAAAAAGCATCTGGTATCTTTCATGGGCTAAATGGCCTAGGGAATATTGAATTACCTGCTGGCAATAATATCTCTGATCAAGGTGCTATCGATTTTATTATTGAGTCTGCAAACAAATACGGTGAAGAATTAGTCTTAGTAACAACAGGACCTTTAACAAATGCTGCATTAGCAATTCAAAAGGATCTACCTGCTATGCAAAAAATTAAAGGTATTGTATCAATGGGCGGTGCGCTAACTGTACCAGGAAATGTTAGCCCCTTTGCTGAAGCAAACTTCTGGAAAGACTCTGAAGCAAATAATATTGTTTTCGATTCTGGATTGCCTATTAAAGTGATTGGTTTAGATGTTACTTTACGAACGCTAATCACCGACACTGATATTGCACCTTGGTTAGAAATGTCTGAAGCTGCCCAAGTTTTCCATGAAATTGTCACTTACTACTTTAAAGCTTACGCTAATTCATATGAAGACCTTACAGGTTGTGCATTACATGACCCATTGGCTGTCTCTGTTGCACTTAACAGCGACTGGGTGACTGGTGAAACATTCCGCATCAAGAGCTTATACGGCGAGCAAGAGGGGCGCTTAGTTCAAGATCAATCAGCATTAAATCGTAACGAAAAACCAAATGTATTTGTTGCGCTAGGTGTTGACGCAGAAAAATACAACAAACATTTCTTAGATACTATCAAAAAAGCATTTTAATAGTTAGCGCGTAAAAAAACCGAGCACAGGCTCGGTTTTTTTCTACATATGGGAAAGCCAGTAACTCACTGGCTTTTATGTTCGAATAATCTTAAAGGTTCTATGATAAATAGTGTTGGTGGGAAATT
>NZ_KV787009.1:0-40973 GCF_001806975.1 Aerococcus sp. HMSC10H05 | reverse complement strand
CCATTTAAGACTAATCTTATTATACGAGGAGTATTCAAGACAAATCATTCGCAGTAAATGCGAATTGTGTCATAATAGATAAGTGATTAATATAAGCAGTAACAGCTAAGGTATAGCAATAAGGAGTGGCACGTTTGAGAGATTTAATTAAAGTAAGGGGCGCTCGTTCCCATAATCTAAAAAATATAGATATTGATATTCCTCGCGATCAAATGGTCGTAGTAACTGGTTTGTCAGGATCTGGAAAAAGTACTTTAGCCTTCGATACCTTATATGCAGAAGGGCAAAGGCGGTATGTAGAAAGCTTATCTGCTTTTGCACGTCAATTCTTGGGTAATACAGAGAAACCAGATGTAGACGCTATTGAAGGGTTAAGTCCAGCTATCTCAATCGACCAAAAGACTACCTCAAGAAATCCACGTTCAACAGTAGGAACGATTACTGAGGTGAACGATTATCTTCGTTTATTATATGCTCGGGTTGGCCAACCAATCTGTCCAAATGATGGTACCGAAATCACGAGTGAATCCCTAGATCAAATGTTAGACCGGATTTTAAGTCTACCAGAACGAACAAAGGTGCAGATTTTATCACCAGTTGTTTACGGTAAAAAAGGACAACATAAAAAAATTATTGAAGGGATTCGTAAACAAGGGTACGTGCGTGTTCGTATAGATGGTGAAATCTATGATATTGATGATGTACCCGAATTAGCTAAGAACAAAAAACATCAAATTGATATTGTGATCGACCGTTTAGTGATTAAAGAAGGTATTAAAGGGCGTTTAGCTGATTCTTTAGAAGCGGCGCTTAGATTGGCTGATGGCTATGCAATCTGTGATTTGATTGATGGGGACGAGATCCTCTTCTCAGAGCATTATTCATGCCCACACTGTGGATTTACTGTAGGCGAATTAGAACCTCGTCTATTCTCTTTTAATGCGCCTTATGGTGCTTGTGAGGAATGTACTGGCCTAGGGTCAAAAATAGAAGCCGATCCTAATTTAATTGTGCCAGATAAAAATAAAAGTTTGAAAGAAGGCGCGGTTGTTCCTTGGGATTCAAAAAGTTCTGCATTTTATCCAACAATGTTAGAACAAGCGGCAACAGCCTTTGGTGTGCCAATGGATGTGCCGTTTAAGGATTTAAGCCAAGAACAACAAGACCTTATTTTATATGGTTCGGGAGAAGAAGAGTTTCATTTCCATTACCAAAATGAATTTGGTTCTGTCCAAGATAAAATGCGAGTATTTGAAGGGGTTATCCCTAACGTACGTCGCCGTCATCAGTCTAGTCAATCTAAGGCGATGCGAGAAGCTATGGGGCAGTATATGACCGAATTAGAGTGTCCAGTATGTCATGGTAAACGATTAAATCGTCAAGCATTATCAGTTAAAATTGCTGGTCAAGATATCGCTGAAGTTACGCATAAGGCAATCATTGATACAATTGAATTTTTTAATCATTTAGATTTATCTGAACAAAATACAGCGATTGCACAACCAATTATGCGTGAAATTTCTTCACGATTGAATTTCTTAGAAGAGGTCGGATTGGATTACCTAACGCTAGACCGTTCTGCAGGAACCTTATCTGGTGGTGAAGCACAACGTATCCGTTTAGCAACACAAATCGGGTCAAATCTTTCAGGGGTCATGTACGTTTTAGATGAGCCATCAATTGGTTTACATCAACGTGACAATGATCGGTTAATAAAATCTTTAAAACGTATGCGTGATTTAGGGAATACATTAATTGTGGTTGAGCATGACGAAGAAACGATGCGAGAAGCAGATTACTTAATCGATATGGGACCAGGTGCTGGTGAGTATGGTGGTGAAGTCGTTGCTGCTGGTACACCGGATGAAGTGGCGAATAATAAAGATTCCATCACCGGTCAATATTTAAAAGGTGATCGAAAAATTGACCTACCAGAAAAAAGACGTAAGAAAGATAGAGGGGCTATTCATATTAAGGGGGCCGCTGAAAACAACTTAAAAAATGTGGATGTTGATATTCCTATTGGTCGTCTAAATGTCATATCAGGTGTTTCTGGATCAGGCAAATCTTCTTTGATTAATGAAGTAATGAAAAAATATCTGGTACGTGAACTAAATAGAACGAAAACGCCGCATGGGAAAGTAGATGAAATATCTGGCTATGAATCATTAGATAAGGTGATTGATATTGACCAAAGTCCAATCGGTCGTACGCCACGTTCTAACCCAGCAACATACACGTCTGTGTTTGATGATATTCGTGAACTTTTTGCACAAACCAATGAGGCTAAACTACGTGGTTATGGAAAAGGACGTTTCTCATTTAATGTTAAAGGTGGCCGTTGTGAAGCATGTAAAGGGGATGGCATCTTAAAGGTAGAAATGCATTTTCTACCTGATGTATATGTGCCGTGTGAAGTGTGTCATGGCACTCGTTATAATTCAGAAACCTTACAAGTAAAATATAAAGGAAAAAATATTGCAGAAGTTTTAGACATGCGTATTGAAGAAGCTTTAGAATTCTTTGCCGCAGTGCCAAAAATTCGTCGTAAATTACAAGCAATTGTAGATGTAGGTCTTGGTTATGTTACATTAGGCCAACCTGCACCAACATTATCTGGTGGGGAAGCACAACGGATGAAGTTAGCAAGTGAACTTCAACGTGTTGCGACGGGCAATACCTTATATGTTTTAGATGAGCCGACAACAGGTCTACATACAGAGGATATTAAACGCTTAATCGCTGTCTTACAGCGATTGGTTGATGCGGGTAACACTATAGTCGTGATAGAACACAATTTAGATGTGATTAAGACAGCAGATTATATTGTTGATATTGGCCCTGAAGGTGGGGCACAAGGTGGTCAGATTGTGGCTTTTGGTACACCTGAAGAGGTTGCAAAAGTGAAAGGTTCTTATACAGGTAAATACTTAAAACCATTGTTGAAAAAATAGCATAAATACTAAAGACTAAACACTATGTTGACGATTAATTCATATTCATCTACCTTCATAGTGTTTTTTCTATAATAGAGAAGGAAGTGGGACGATAATTGAAAATTGTACATACAGCAGATTGGCATATTGGGAAGATAGTGAACAATCACTCACTAATCGAGGACCAAGCTGCAATATTAGATGATTGGTTAAAACAAACCGCTGCCTTAAAACCAGATTTAGTGGTGATGGCTGGTGATTTATATGATCGAACCTTGCCTAGTAGTGAAACAGTACAGTTGGTTAATGCATTGCTGACTAAAATGTCAAAACAACTAGCATGTCCCATCTGTATGATTGCTGGAAATCATGATGCTGGTGAACGAGTGGGATATGCAGCAGATTTATTATCTGGACAAGACTTATATATGACAGGAGTTGCTAGTTCAGAAATTCAAAAAGTGGCACTGGATGAAGCAGATGTATATATGCTACCTTTTAGCGATCATTTGACAATTAAACGTCTTTACCCTGAAGAAACGATCCGTAGTATTGAGGATGCTACGAAGGTTCAAGTAGCACGTATTAAAGAGAACTGGGATACTAGTCGATTGAACATTATCCTCTACCATGGCTATGTCACAGCAGGTGCAGTTGAAAATGCGGGGGATGATTTGGAAAAGTCTGATTCAGAGCGTCCATTATCAATTGGTACGAGTGAATATGTACCCAATAGTGTTTTTGATGGCTTTGATTATGTTGCACTAGGACACCTACATGGTGCGCAGCAAGTAGGGAGTACTAGAATACGTTACTCAGGCTCACCTTTGAAGTTTTCTAAATCAGAAGTCAACCACCATAAAGGCTTTTTAGAGATTGATTTGAATAAAGAGCAAGACACAATTGAAGTTAAAAAACATGCCTTAATACCAAGCAAGGATATGCAAGTAATTCGTGGACAATTTAAGGACTTGTTACAAGGACAGTCTGATCATTATATTTTCTTTGAATTAACAGATGGTTATGCCCAACATGAAGCCATGAATCGGTTGAAGAAGCGATATCCAAATGCCATGAGTTTGGAATATGTAGCCTTAGAGAATAAGCAGCAGCAAAATTTGAAAGAAAAGCGTCAAGAAGTACAAGCAACGCCTGTTTGGGATCAGTTTGCCCAGTTCTATCAAAATAATACGGGTCAAGAATTATCTGCATTTCAGGCTAAAACCGTTCGGGATATATTCCAGTCTAATTTAGAGGAGGATCATGCATAGTGAGACCTATTCAACTTGAAATACAGGCTTTTGGACCTTATAAAGAAAAAACGACCTTGGACTTTACAAAATTAGGTGACCAAAATTTATTCTTAATTTCAGGCGCCACTGGTGCAGGAAAAACAACCATCTTTGATGCGATTGTTTATGCCTTATATGGTAAAACCTCTGGATCTTCCCGTGATATTAATGAGTTGAAGTCACAATTAGCAGAAGATGAGCGCGTAGCTTATGTCCAGTTAACCTTTATGATTCATGGGCAAACTTATACAGTAAAAAGAATACCTAAACAAAAACGACCGACTAAGCGGGGGTTAATACGTGAACAAAATGCGGAAGTCACCTTGGAGGGTGAGGACTTTACCCTTAGTAAAACCCAAGAAGTAGATAGTAAATTAGTCGACATTCTTGGCTTATCTGCAGACCAATTTAGACAGATCGTGATGTTACCGCAAGGTGAGTTTAAGAAACTGTTGGAAGCTAGCTCGGGCGAGAAAGAAGCTATTTTACGAACCATATTTCATACAGACTACTTAGACCAGTTCCAACAAGCGATTGCTGAACGATTTAAGCAGGCCAATCAAGAAGTTGGCACCTTAAAAAAACAAGTAGACCAACACAGTCAGTCATTCGTAAACTTTGCGGATACAGAGCTAGTAGAAGTAAGCCAAGAGGGGACAGGTGAAAATTCGGTAGCTGAAATGAGTGCAACTGAAAAAGACCAAGTCCAAAACTGGGTAGACCGAGAAGCTTATGAAGCATTATCTGAATGGGCGAATATGAAATTGAGTCAATTAGACCAGGAAAATACGGGTTTAAGCCAACAAATTACTGCAGCTGATATGACTATCCAAAGGCTACAATCTTATATGCAACTACTAGCTAAAAAGGAGGATTTAGCTAAGCAAGAAGCTTCTATTAAAGAACGTGAAACAAAAATTATAGGTGAACGCCAAGCCTTAAAGCAATATCAAGAAACACAAGCAGCCTATCAATTGATTCAGCAAATTCAAAAGTTGAAGGAGAAACAAGTCAAATTACAGGCATTAGTAAGTGAAAAAGCGCAATCTCTTCAACAAGTAAATGGACAATTAGAATCTGTAAAGCATGAACAAGCTGACTGGCAAGAACAAATCCAGCAAGTGGATAGCTTACGGGAAGATTTGCAAAGTTTAGCCATTCAAGAAAACAAATGGGATAGCTATCTAACACAAGAGAAGAACCTGAACAAAAAGGTTACTTATGGTCAAGATTTAGCTAATCAACTGGCAACCTTAATTCGTCAGATTCAAGAACAAGACCAGGCTGTTAAAGTTGGTGAAAATACGCTTAAAAATCTAGAAAAAGAATTGAGTCAAATAGGGGATATCAGCCAAAAGCAAAGTTTAGTGGATAATAAGATTTATCAATATAACTTAGTTAGCAAGCGTTACCAAGAAATGGTAGATATAAACCAGCAAATTTCAGTACTTTCAGTTCAGGTTGAAACAGATAAGCAAGCATATCAAGACCAGTTGGATGAGCGAAACAAGTTAGAACGCGCTTATAGTCAAAACCTTGCGGGCGAATTAGCGAGCCAATTAGTTGAGGGAGAGGCTTGTCTAGTTTGTGGAAGTATTCATCATCCTGCGCCTGCGATAAGACAACATGATGAAATAACAAAAGATATGGTAGATGCCGCAATGGATGCCGTACAAGTAGCTTTTCAAACCTATTCGTCGAAGGCGGAACGATTGGCTGCAATTCAGGATAATTTTAATCAAACGCTAGATAGCCAAGAGATTGAAGGGTTAACTGCAGAACTTACAAATAACGATGATAAGCTTAAAATGTGGCAAGACCAGCTAGATAAAGAGGATGGAGATATTCAAAGTCTTCAAACTGACTTGGATAAGTTAAAAGAAAGTAAGCAAGACTTGGACCGGCAAATACTTGAGTCGACTGACCAGTTGAATGCGGCCAAGGATGCTTTAACACAAATGCAAATAGATATGTCGACGCTTAAAGGACAGAGTGAAGCAAATCAAACAGCAGTTGAACAGCTACGAGTAGAAATTGCACAATTAAGAGACCAACTAGTGGGCGAATCTAAAGCAGTTGTCACAGCCGAATACCAAGCAAAAAGTGCGCAATTAGCTGAAATTACTGCAAAAGACCAGGAATTGAAGGCACGTTTAGATAAGTATCAACAGGAAGCAACACAATTGGCTACCCAAATTACTGGCTATAAAGACCAGATCCAGCAAGGCGAAACCGAGTTGCATGCTGATCAAGCATCGCTAGCGCTAGCTTTAGCAGGTCGTGATGAGCGTCCAGAGGATATCCAAAAAATTCATGAAGGCCAAGAAAATTGGGCAGCAATTGAAAACAGGATTCAGCAATTTGATAAGGAAGTCTATGCCTTTAAGGAAAATAAAGTAGCGAATCAGGAACAAATTGAAGCAGCTGGTTTGGATAAAGAGGCAGATGCTTACCAAGCTGATATGGACCAAGAACTTGACCAGTTAGCGAAAATTAAAGCAACTAAAGATCAAATAATTTCTATCAAAGCCCAATTAGACCATGCCTTTTACTTATTTAAAGATAGCTTTACTGCTTATCAAGAAAAAGGGCGTCACTTTGGTGAATTATCACTATTGAATAAGGTTGCGAATGGAAAAGAGAAAGCTTATGGTTATATTTCTTTTGAACGCTATATTTTAGGTTTATATTTTGATGAAATCTTGCATTATGCTAACGAACGTTTGATGGCCATGACGCAAATGCGGTACGAATTTAGACGAATAATTGAAGGACAATCTGGTGCAGGTGCCAAAGGACTTGATCTAGCAGTATTTGATTATCAAGCAGGTGGGGAACGGTCAGTACAGTCTTTATCTGGTGGTGAAGGCTTTAAGGCATCGTTAGCTTTAGCGCTTGGTCTTTCTGATGTAATTCAAAACGATGCGGGTGGAATTGAAATTGGTACCCTTTTTATTGATGAAGGTTTTGGTACCTTAGACCAGGAATCCTTACAACAAGCGATTGAAACCTTAACTGACTTGCAACAAGCTAGTGGCCGTATTGTAGGTATTATTTCGCATGTAGCGGAATTAAAACAACAAATTCCTGTACATTTACAAGTTTCTACTAGCAACGATGGTTCTAAGGCCTTTTTTACAGGGGTTCAGTAGGACTTAAAGTAAACATTCGTGAAATTAGGTCCATAGACCTATGACATTTACCGCCTAAGTTGACAAAATATAGATAACAAAGGAAAGCTAAACAACTAGGAGGTTGTCATAATGTCTAATCATAAAGAACGTATTTTAAACTTAGTTAAAGAAGGCATTTTAAACAATGAAGAAGCGATTATCTTATTAGAAAATAGAGCAAAACAAGAAAAAACAAATACGAACACGCAAACACAAGTTGAAGATGAAAAAGATATCTTAGATGATTTTTATGCAGACTGGGAAAATAACCAGACAGTAGACCAAGATGATATTACTGGACGTACCCAAAAGGTTGCCATTCAAAAAGATTTAGAAGCATCTTTAGCTGGCAAGTTAGCTGAGCGACAAAATCTCGTCAATGCAAAAGAAAAATCGGAAGTAACGCATATTGAAATTGACCGTTTAACTGAAGAAATTAATCAGTTGACAGAACAAATCCACCAATTAAAAGAAGACATTCATCAAATCGATGTGGAAAATCCAAGACCAGAAAAAAATGATGAATACCTGCGTTCTACTACTGAAGAAAGTGAATCATTTGAAGAAGAAACAACTTTAAGTGACTATGATTACAAAAATATTGTCCATGATTTCTTCACAAAAACACGCTCAGTATTCGATCAAGTACAAGATAAAGTAAATAAAACTGTGAAATTTGAAAAAGGTAGAGGGGCAGTGCCAATACCCAAATTAATTACACATGATTTTGAGGCAACTTATGAATATTCAGAACCATTATCGATGGTTGATATACAAATTGCTACTGGTCAAATTGAATTAGTATCATGGGATGAGCCGACCACCAAATTGACTGTAGTTGGTAAATTATATGGTGACTTCGATGAAGAAAACGCTCAATCTGCCTTTGAAAAAAGAGCAAACCTTGAGTTTGTTGAAGGGGCTTTGAGCTTGAATATGATTTCTCGTTTTATCAAAACAGATATCTTAATACAAGTGCCAAAAGACCGTTTAGACTTTATTAAAGCTAGAACCATTGCTGGGCCAGTAACTATAGCGCATATGGATACAAATGATATCTATATTCAAACTGTTGATGGTGCGATTAATATTGATGACTTTACAGCTTCTATGATTGAAGTTGATACCAAAAATGGGCAACTCCTTTTAACTGATGTGGAAGCTTTAGATTTAGTTGTCAAATCTTTAAATGGTAGCCAACGTTTGAAGGGCCATGTGGAAAATGTGCTGATGGAAACTTTAAATGGTGATATTGTCATCACTATGGAAGCTAAACCGTTAGTTCGTGCTCAAGTAGAGACTAAAAATGGTGATATCAAATTGAATATCCCTAAAGAAACGGCTGTAGATGGTTTAGCCCATACTAATCAAGGTGAAATCATGTTCCGTTCAGATTTTATAAAGAGTCAGTCACAAGTAAACGACCAATTTAATAAACAAAAAGCATTTTACTATGATGTTGCTGAAGAAAAGGCTTATCGAGTGAATTTGAAAACAATGCGTGGTACCGTTCGAGTGAAGGATGACGCAGATTTAAGTAGAGCATAAGGGAGAGATTGGATATGTCTGGGAAATTAATGAAGTCAAAAAAAGATCGTTACGTATTTGGGGTATGTGGTGGTATAGGAGAATACTTTGGTATATCTGGTAATTTAGTTCGTATCATTGCAGTTTTATTGAGTTTGACACAGTTTCCAGTTTGGTTAATCTACATCATTTTAATTTTTGTATTGCCAAACAGGGAAGATTAAAGGAGAAGGAGTGGATAATATGGCTAAGAAATTAACAAAATCACGTACTGATGTGAAGCTGGACGGTGTATGTGCCGGGATTGCTGAGTATTTTGAAATTGACCCAACAATTATCCGTGTACTGTTTGTATTCATCACACTTTCTGGGGGCGCAGGATTATTAATTTATCTACTATTAGCGCTTATTATACCAAGAGATGAAGGACATACACGCGTTGATAGAAACGACCGAGATGCCTATCGTGAAACAACATCATTTGATGCGAATGATCAGGATGGCTATAATGAATATGAGAATGCAACAGATTCAAAAGATAATCCTGATGAGGAAGAAAGTTGGCGTGATTTTTAATAATGAGACGTTTTTTATTAGCAACCCTTATTGATGCATTGGGTTTGATGGCTATTTCATGGATACTTGCCCCAAATGTATATGTGGCAGACTTTTGGTCAGCAATCTTAGTAGCTATCGTATTAAGTATTGTGAATTCAGTTATTCGTCCAATCGTGAATTTATTGGCCTTGCCATTAAATATCTTAACTTTTGGCTTGTTTAGATTGGTAGTCAATGGCTTTATGTTTGTGATTGTAGGCTTGTTCTTCCCAACTTCCTTTGTATTCACAAGCTTCTTCTACGCTATTGTTGCGGCTTTCCTATTTTCAATGTACCACTGGTTCTTTGAGAAATTTATTGAAGCCGGGAAATAATAAAAGATGAGCAGTGTACTTAGACTCGTAACGGTGGAAGATATAGGTATATTGATGATACATCACACACTCCATGTCTGAAGCAGCACGAGTCTGACATTTTGCATTTGACTTTAAGGGTGCAAGAGCCTCGTAGCCGCATCAATTTTAAATCCGAATCCTCTAGTTTGTCTGTAAAGCAGATGGGCTAGGGGATTTTTATTTTTCACAAATTATTGGTTTATCTAACTGTCCATATGGGGCTAGTGTGGTAGAATAGGTGCAAAGTGACTTGTTAAGAAAGGAAACCATATATGACAAAGGTAACCGTGAAAGATTTAGTCGACAAATTTGATTTTAAGGTTATTTGTGGCGAAGATTTTTTAGATCGCGAAATTATTACGAGTGATATTTCAAGACCTGGTTTGGAAATTACTGGCTATTTTAACTACTATCCATCTGAGCGCGTGCAATTGTTTGGACGTGCAGAGCATACATATTTGTCTAGAATGACTTCGGATGAGCGTTTATTAATTATGCGCCGCCTCTCAAGAGAAGATACCCCATTCTTTATTTTCTCTAGAGGATTACAGCCGGAATATGAAGTGATTCAAGCTGCTGAAGAAAACCATATTCCAGTACTAAGTTCAACAACAACAACAACTCGTCTATCTAGTAACTTAGCGGAAATGTTGCATGCGCACTTAGCAGAGCGAATCTCAAAACATGGGGTATTTGTGGATATATATGGACTGGGTATTATGATTACGGGGCATTCTGGTGTAGGTAAATCAGAAACCGCTTTAGAGCTTGTAAAAAGTGGTCACCGTTTAGTAGCTGATGACCGGGTAGATTTTTATCAACGTGATGATACGACAATTATGGGTGAAGCACCTGAAATTTTACGCAATGTGATGGAAGTTCGTGGTCTTGGAATTATTGATGTCATGACGCTTTATGGGGCAGGTGCAGTCCGTAAAGAACAACAATTAAACTTAATTATTGACTTGAAAGAATTGAAGAAGGGCGCCAATTTTGACCGCTTAGGTACTGCAGAAGAGCGTGAACAAATTTTAGAGGTGGCGATACCTAAAATTACCCTTCCCGTACAAACTGGACGGAATATTTCAAGCATCATCGAGGTGGCAGCAATTAACTTTAGAGCCAAGTCAATGGGATTTGATGCTGCAAAGATGTTTAATGACCGTTTGACAAATCTCATTGATCACAACAAAGTTTAGGAGAGAAAGAACAAAATGATGAATATAGCTGCAATAGACCCAGTCGCTTTTGATATATTCGGCTGGCCAATCCGCTGGTATGGGATTTTTATCGGGGCTGCTATTTTACTAGCCCTTACATTGGCTTCAAGAGATTTTCGCCGTAAGGGTTGGGATGAAGAATTTATTTTAGATGCAGCTGTATGGTCCATCTTGATTGGATTTATCGGTGCACGGGCATATTATGTTTTATTCGAATTAGATTACTACTTACAAAATCCGGGAGAAATTTTACAAATTTGGAATGGTGGGATTGCCATTTATGGTGGCGTGATTGCTGGAGGCCTTACGCTTTACTGCTATTCCAAAATGAAAAAAATGGCCCCACTATTTGTAACGGATACGGTAGCGCCTTATCTACTATTAGCGCAAGCTATTGGTCGTTGGGGCAATTTTGTTAACCAAGAAGCGCATGGTGGAGAAGTGAGTTTAGCCTTCCTAAAAGATACCTTGCACTTACCCCAATTTATCATTGATGGCATGCATATTGATGGTGCTTATTATCACCCAACCTTCCTATATGAATCTATTTGGAATGTGGTTGGCGTTGCAATCTTATTGTTGATTCGTTCACGCAATAGAACCCTTAGAATTGGCGATACAACCTTATTATATTTGATTTGGTACTCATTCGGCCGATTCTTTATTGAGGGCTTGCGGACAGATAGCTTGTGGCTAGGGTCATTCCGTATCAGCCAAGTATTAGCAGCAGTGCTGTTTATAGGGGCTTTGTTTATGTTCGTCGCTCGACGGATAAATGATAAGTATTATCCATATTATTCGGAGCATAACGGACCTGCTTATAAAGCAATGCAGTAGTAAGGTTTACCAATAGATTGGAGAAGTGATAACTTGATATCCAAAAAGATTGCCGTACTTGGCGCAGGTTCATGGGGAACAGCGCTCGCTATGGTGTTGGCTGAAAATGGGCATGATGTGATACTGTGGACACATAACCCAGACCAGGCACGTGAAATGCAGACCACTAGGCGAAATGACCGTTATTTGCCTGATGTGACATTGCCAAACAATATCATTCCAACAAATGATATGACCGAAGCCTTAGACAAGGCGGATTTAATCAACTTCGTAGTACCTACTAAGGCGATACGACAAGTTGCAAGCCAGGTAGTGGCTACTTTACAAAAGATAGGTATCCAAGAATTGCCAGTCATTATGCATGCTACTAAGGGATTGGAGCAGGAGACCCATTTACGAATCTCTGAAATTTTAATAGAAGTCTTTCAACCAATTGGTCAAGCGAAAGTAGTGGTTCTATCTGGACCTAGCCATGCAGAAGAAGTTGTAAAACACGATATTACAGCTATTACCGCTGCTTCAGCAGATGATGAGGCTTGCCATTTAGTTCAAGAGGTATTTATGAATGACTATTTCAGGGTCTACACCAATCCAGATATTATCGGAGTTGAATTAGCAGGTTCCTTAAAGAATATCATTGCTTTAGGGGCTGGTGCTTTAGTGGGGGCTGGTTACGGTGATAATGCTAAAGCGGCCTTAATAACCCGTGGTTTGGCTGAAATTACACGTTTAGGTGTGGCGATGGGTGCTGATCCATTAACTTTTATGGGCTTATCTGCAGTAGGTGATTTAATTGTTACTGCAACCAGTATCCATTCAAGAAACTGGCGGGCTGGCAAACAAGTTGGTCAAGGTCAGGCTATTAAAGATGTTGAAGACCAGATGGGCATGGTCGTTGAAGGATTTGCTACAGCTATTTCAGCCTATGAACTTGCAAAAGAAGCTGGCGTTGAGATGCCGATTACGCAAGCAATTTATCAAGTTATTCAAGGTGAAAATAGTATTCAAGATGTGATTAAGGCCTTAATGGCGCGCGAGCGTAAGGGTGAAATTCAATTTGAAGATAATTTGAAGGATATTTTTTAAAGTATATTTGATTTATAATGTTGTCAGAAACTAAAGTAAATAAATGGAGGATTCATTCATGGCGAAAGTAAGAAAAGCAGTTATTCCGGCAGCAGGGTTAGGGACACGGTTCTTACCTGCAACAAAGGCAATGGCCAAAGAGATGTTACCAATTGTGAATAAACCAACGATTCAATTTATCGTAGAGGAAGCATTAGCCTCTGGAATTGAAGACATTCTAATTGTTACAGGAAAAAGTAAACGACCTATTGAAGACCACTTTGATTCAAACGTCGAGTTAGAATCAAATTTAGCAGACAAAGGTCGTGATGATTTATTAGAAATCATTGGAGAAACTGTCGGATTAAACTTATTCTTTAAACGTCAATCTTATCCAAAAGGTTTAGGGGATGCTGTTTTACAAGCTAAAGCCTTTGTGGGTGATGAGCCGTTTGTGGTAATGCTTGGAGACGATTTAATGGTAGATGAAGTACCGTTAACCAAGCAATTGATTGATGCGTATGATGTGACGAAGGCATCGAATATTGCGGTAATGCCGGTGCCGCATGAAGATACAGATAAATATGGGGTCATTGATCCAGAAGCGCAATTCTCTGAAAAAATCTACAATGTAAAACAATTCGTTGAGAAACCAAAAGCAGAAGATGCGCCATCAAACTTGGCGATTATTGGACGCTATTTATTAACACCGGAAATCTTTGACTTGTTAGAAACACAAGGCGAGGGTGCTGGAAATGAAATCCAGTTAACAGATGCAATTGATCGTTTAAACAAAACACAACGGGTATTCGCTTATGAATTTACTGGCCGTCGTTATGATGTTGGAAATAAGTTAGGCTATATGCAAACAAGTATTGAATATGGTCTTGAACAAGAGGAAATCAAAGATGGCTTGAAAGATTACTTGCTTTCAATTGAAGATGAACTTTAATAAATGTCTTGATGTAAAAGATTGTCATTAGCTTGAGCTAGTTGCAATCTTTTTCCCTTTAAACATGTTAGAATGGTAAGCGACGTTAATAAAAGCAATTTAATCACACAATGAAAAATAAAAGAAAGGATGTGTACAATTTGGCAGAAGAAATTCAAAAATTTGATGTCGTTGTAGTTGGTGCAGGGCCAGCCGGTATGACAGCTGCCTTATACGCATCACGGGCCAATTTGTCCGTAGCATTAATAGAACGAGGCGTTCCTGGGGGTGAATTAGTTAACACAGCGGATGTAGAAAACTATCCTGGGTTTAAGCATATTCAAGGGCCAGATTTGGCTAACGAAATGTATGAAGGCGCTATGCAATTTGGTGTCGTCCATGAATTTGGTACAGTGACAAAAGTTACCCCAAATGAAGGCGCGCATTTACTAGAAACAGATATGGGGAAAACTTATCAAGCTAAGGCTGTGGTTATTGCTACAGGTTCTGTTCACCGTAAATTAGGTGTACCTGGAGAAGATAAGTACGCAGGCCGTGGTGTTTCATATTGTGCTGTTTGTGATGGTGCTTTCTTCCGCGATAAAGACCTTCGTGTGATTGGTGGGGGCGACTCAGCAGTTGAAGAGGGTACTTATCTGACACAATTTGGTAGAAATGTGAATATCGTTCACCGCCGTGATGAATTACGGGCGCAAAAAATCTTACAAGACCGTGCGATGGCGAATGATAAAATAGATTTCACATGGGATTCAGTTGTTAAAGAAATCAAAGGTGACGATATGAAAGTCACTGGGCTAGCAGTTGAAAATGTGAAAACAGGTGAAATCACTGATGTGGAGGCTGACGGTATCTTTATCTATGTTGGCTTGATACCAAATACTGAAGCATTTGCTGAATTAAATATCACAGATGAAGAGGGTTGGGTTATTACCAACGATGATATGCAAACGACAATTCCTGGTATCTTTGCGATTGGTGACGTTCGCCAAAAGAAACTGCGCCAAATTTCAACAGCTGTTGGTGATGGTGCAATAGCTGGTCAAGAAGCCTTCAATTACATTGAAACACTAAATGGCTAACTTCAAAGTTTCATAACATCGCTCACACATATTTGTGAGGATACGAAAAGTGAAGGTGAGACAAAAGTCGTTTAGAATTGACGTACTGGACTAAAAGGCAAACAATAATGAAAGGTTATTGGAGACATTTAGGAAGTATCGGACAATGCTGACTTTTGGAATCCAATGATAAACGTTCTTATATAGCAAAGAGAGGCTGAGACATTTTTGTCCCAGCCTCTTTTCATTGAAGAGATTAAAAAGGCGCTTTAAGCTGGCCTTTCATATGAAATTGTAAGGTGAACATGGCTTTGATATATCTTTTTACATAAAATTTGATACAATATGAATAAGATGTTATCGCTTTAAAAATGATGGAGGCTACACTATGAACTGGAAAGAAACTTATAAACAATGGCGTGATTTTGAAGACTTAGATAGTACTTTGAAGGAGGATTTAGCGTCTATAGAAGCTGATGATAAATTGCTTGAAGATGCTTTTTATCAACCTTTGAGTTTTGGTACGGCCGGTATGCGCGGTATTTTAGGTGCCGGTATTAACCGGATGAATATTTATACCATTCGTCAAGCAACTGAAGGATTAGCTAAATTGTTTGAAGATTATGGTCAAGATGCTAAAGATCGAGGAGTGGCAATTGCTTATGATTCACGTCATATGTCACCAGAGTTTGCAATGGAGTCAGCGAAGACTTTAGGTGCTCACGGTATTAAGTCATATGTATTCGAGTCTCTTCGTCCAACCCCTGAACTATCCTTTGCAGTCCGTGAATTAAATGCCTTTGCAGGGATTATGATTACAGCTAGCCATAACCCTGCCGACTATAATGGCTACAAGGTATACGGTGAAGATGGTGGTCAAATGCCACCAGTAGACGCTGATGCAGTCACAGCGAATGTGCGTGCAGTAGAGAATCCCTTAACAGTTGAGGTGGGGGATGAGGCAGCTTTGATAGCTGATGGTACAATTACGATTATTGGCGAAGAAATTGATCAAAAATACTTAGACAACATGAGATCAGTTGTTGTTGATCAGGCTGTAATTGATGAAATGGCTGATCAAGTATCTATCGTTTATACACCATTACATGGTACAGGACAAATGTTGGTGGAACGTACGCTAGCGGATGCAGGTTTCACTAATGTTACTTATGTAACTGAACAAAAAGAACCAGATGCTGATTTCTCAACAGTTCAGTCACCAAACCCAGAAGAAGCAGGCGCCTTTGAAGTTGCTGAGCGCTATGGTGAGGCCAATGACGCAGATATCCTGATTGCAACCGACCCTGATGCTGACCGGATGGGGGCTGCAGTGAAATTACCGAATGGTGATTACCAAGTGATTACCGGCAATCAAATTGCGGCATTAATGACCCATTATATTTTAACAGCTAAGAAAAATACCGGTACTTTACCAGATAATGGTGTGATTTTAAAATCTATCGTATCCAGTGAAATGCCAACAACAATCGCTAAGGCATTTGATGTTGAAACAGTGAATGTATTGACTGGTTTCAAATTTATCGCAGAAAAAATTAAAAACTATGAAGCTGACGGAAGTAAGCATTTTTTATTCGGCTTTGAAGAAAGTTATGGCTACTTAGTGAAAGCTTTTGTGCGTGATAAAGATGCAGTACAAGCAACTTTATTATTAGCTGAAGTTGCTGCTTTCTATAAAAAACGAGGGAAGACTGCTTACGATGGGTTACAAGACCTATTTACTGAATATGGCACATTCCAAGAAAAAACCATCTCAGTGACTTTACCTGGGCAAGAAGGTGCAGCAAAAATTGAAGCTATTCTAACAAACTTACGTGGAGAAGGCTTAAGTGAAATTGCTGGCCAAAAAGTGGTTGAAACAGAAGACTACTTACAAGATACACGTCAGTTTGCTGATGGCCGTTCTGAGTCATTAGGCATGGAAAAATCAAACGTATTAAAATATTATTTAGCAGATGAAACATGGATTGCGGTTAGACCATCAGGTACAGAGCCAAAAATTAAATTCTATATTGGTGTTGTAGCTGATTCACCAGAAGCGACGCAAGCAAAAATTCAGGCTTATGAGGCAGCCCTAAACGAACTAACTGCTTAAGTGGGTGCTTTCTGGTATCGATCGATTAATCTTTCATCTCCATTTCAAGGAGGAAAAAATAAAATGAATGATCAGTTAAAATTAGTCATTATTACAGGTATGAGTGGTGCGGGTAAAACAGTCGCACTACAAAGCTTCGAAGACATGGGTTACTACTGTGTAGATAATATGCCACCATCACTATTGCCTAAATTCTGGGATCTAATCAAAGAGACAGGTAAGATTAGTAAAATCTGCTTAGTGGTTGATCTACGTTCACGATCATTTTTTGATGAATTGTTAACGGAAATCAATGGAATGGATAACACCAACACGATTGAAATCTCTGTATTATTCTTAGAAGCAGATGATCAAACTTTGGTTGCACGATATAAAGAAACGCGTCGTGTCCATCCACTTGAAAAAGAAGGCGTATCCGTTTTAGAAGCGATTCAAAAAGAAAAAGCTTTACTACATGATATTCGTATCGAATCTACAGTGATTGATACAACGAACTTAACGCCACGAAAATTCCGTGAATTATTACTCACAGAATTTCAAACAGAAGAGGAAGGCCATTTCACAGTCAATGTGATGTCTTTTGGTTTTAAGTACGGTTTACCAATCGATTCAGATATCGTTATGGATGTACGCTTCTTACCAAACCCGCATTATATTGATGAATTACGTCCCATGACAGGACTTGATGCACCTGTTTATGACTATGTGATGTCGCAACCAGAAACAGAAACTTTCTATCGTAAATTTATTGATTTATTAGATTTTGAATTACCTTTATACGAAAAAGAAGGAAAATCCAGTCTGACGATTACAATTGGTTGTACAGGTGGACAACATCGATCAATAGCATTGACTGAGCGTATTGCCCACCATATTCAAGACCTAGGTTACAAGGTCAACATCATCCATCGTGATCGCACAAAAAGAAAAGAGTCGGTGAATAGATCGTGATAAACAAACATTCACGTCCGGATAGACGGCCAAAGGTTGCAGTTATCGGAGGCGGAACGGGTCTACCCATTCTATTGGAAGGACTAAAGAATGCTGGTTGTAATGTCACAGCTATCGTCACAGTTTCTGATGATGGTGGATCCAGTGGTTCATTACGTAACGCAGTTAGTACGATTCCTCCTGGTGATATTCGCAACTGTCTAGTCGCATTATCGGATATGAAGAAAATATATAAAGATGTGTTCCAATATCGATTTAGTGAAGAGGATAAAGAATTTTCAGGCCATGCCATTGGTAATTTGATTATTGCTGCTATTGCCGAAATGAGAGGCGATACTTTTGCAGCTTTGCGCCTACTTTCTTATATGATGAATATAGATGGTAAGGTATTGCCAGCTTGTGAAGAAGCCTTAGTGCTACAAGGACATTTTGCAGATGGCACGATGATAGAGGGGGAGACGGCGATTGTTGCGCATCCAGATCAGATCCAAAAAGTGACTGTTCGCCTAGCAAGTGAACAAGATACATTAGCTGCTGGTCAAAATAAGGCGAACGCTGGACTCCGTGCTGGACGAGAGGTTGTCTCTGAAATTATGCAAGCTGATATGGTCATTTTAGGACCAGGATCCTTGTATACGTCAATTTTACCGAACGTAGCAATTGAAGAGATTAGAAGCGCAATTGTTGACACGCCCGCTAAAGTTGTCTATATTTGTAATATCATGACACAACTCGGTGAGACTGAGCATTTCTCTGACGCAGACCATGTATGTGTAGTAAATGAACATTTGGGTTCAAAAGCCATTGATACGGTATTGTTGAATAAAACACCGGTACCTTATGAATACCTTGAAGGGGCGAGTGAAAAAGACTACTTAGTCCAAATCACTCAAGACCGTCTGGGATTGGCTGAACAAGAATGTCAGGTAGTTCGCTGTGACTTTTTAAATCTTGAGAAAAGTGGTGTATATCACAATCAGGATAAGTTAGTCGACGCCATTATGGATGTCATGAACGATCGCATAAAATAAAGTGAATAAGAAAGAGGTGAGCTGGTGGCTTCATTTGCAGGAGATGTAAAGAAAGAACTCACTCAGCTAACTGTGGACTATGAGCACGCACGTTCAGAGCTAGCAGCTATTTTACGTATGAACGGCACAATTTCTCTGACGGGTGGCAATTTGATTCTAAATGTACAGACAGAAAATGCCGCAATTGCACGACGAATCTACTCACTGTTAAAGGAATTTTATCATACCCTCGGTGAGTTGGTTGTGCGTAAGAAAATGAAATTAAAGAAAAATAATATCTATATTGTAAGGGTGAAAGACCATGTTGAAGAAATTCTAAAAGATTTAGATATTCTAGATAGCCTGGTGATTAATCCAAATATTTCAGCGGAAATGATGGAGAATGAACAGCGGAGTCGTTCATACTTGCGTGGTGCATTCTTAGCAGGTGGATCAGTAAATAATCCTGAAAAATCGTCATATCATTTAGAAATATATTCAGTATATCAAGAGCATTGCGAAGACTTAGTAATGATGATGAACCAATTCAATTTAAACGCTCGATCAATTGAACGTCGATCTGGTTATATTGCTTATTTAAAAGGTTCAGAACAGATTGCAGATTTCTTAGCCTTAATTGGGGCAACAGCCTCAATGTTAAAGTTTGAAGATATTCGGATTGTGCGTGATATGCGAAATTCAGTTAACCGAATTGTTAACTGTGAGAATGCTAACTTAAATAAGACTGTGACAGCAGCTTCCAAACAGGTTGAAAATATTGAATTGATTCAAGCAACAGTGGGTATTGGAGAATTACCAGAAAAATTGCAAGAGATTGCTTTATTAAGGTTGGAAAACCCCGAAGCATCTATTAAAGAATTAGGGGAATTGGTTGAAGGTGAACCTATTTCTAAATCAGGTGTCAATCATAGACTCCGTAAGATTAATCAATATGCTGAGCAACTAAGAAGCACGGCGATCACAAAATAAAGAAATAAAAGGTCTTGCTACTGTAGTCGATTAAACTCCAGTAGCAAGACTTTTTATATAGCTGAATCAATTTGCAGGTGATCAGCTGATGATAAGAAAGATTAGGACGAGTCAGTTTATCAAAGCGATGAAGAGGAATATCGGTGCAAAAAATATGCCCTAAGAATTGGTCATTTTCAACACGCTTATGGATATCTTAGACTATTTTTTGACCAACGTTTCTAGCTTATTTGCCTAATACAGGCATGCTTATGCTAGAAAGCGGGGTTTAGGGGAAGAATAGGTTTTTAGTCTAAAATTAGGGTCTCGATATTGGCCATTAATTGCTCGTCAGGGTTCTGTGGTTGGTCAACACCAATCTTTTTGCGGAGGAATGTGACTTCAGAAACTTGAACTTCTATAGTTGAGATATGTTGACCTTGTTTATTTTCAAATTGACGCATACGTAATTGGCCAACAACTGCTAATTCATCTCCTTTTTTCATATAGGTAGCAATCAATTTTGCTGTGCCATTCCATGCTGTGATAGGAATAAAGTCGACATGGTCGCTACCATCTTTACCTTTGCGGTTAATCGCAACGGCATTATTGACAACTTGGCGATTGTTAGAAATTTCAGTCAAATTCACATCTCTTGCTAAACGTCCGATTAATTGCACTTGATTCATTTTTCATCCTCCTAAGGTATCTGATTCAACTAGAGGTTAGCCCTCTAATCTATTACATACGTATTCATTCGCCAAATCCACCTAAAAACTTTATAAAATTTTGATATTTTGTAAAATTAGGTCAAAAGATCGGTAAAGTTCATCGGTGAATTCGTATTTTAGGGTACAATATAGGGGAATAGCGCAATTTGTCTTAATCTACTAAAAATACATCGCGAAGCCTAAATTAAAGTAAACATAAGCATATTTTATAAGGAGGAAGAAAACATGAACATCTTGATGATTGAAGATAACGAAAGTGTTGCAGAAATGATGAGTATGTTTTTTGAACAACAACAAGGATGGGAAGCAACCTTTATCCAAGATGGTGAAGAGGGGTGGCAACACTATTTAGCAAATGAAGAAACAATTGACATGGTCATTTTAGATTTAAATTTACCAAGTAAAGATGGTATTCAAATTTGTCGTGATATTCGTCAACAAAATCAGCAAGTACCGATTATTATGTTGACTGCTCGTGATGCAGAGAGTGAGCAGGTGCTTGGCCTAGGTCTAGGTGCAGATGATTATGTGACCAAACCATTTGATCCAATCACCTTCATGGCCCGGATGCGTGCTTTATATCGCCGTAGCCAACTAACGGAATCAACAACTGAAACGAGTGAAGGGCAGGATGCCAGTGATGAATTTGATATTCAAACAGAATATATCCGCATCAATAGCCAAAACCGAGAAGCCTTTTATAAGGATCAATTAATTCAACATTTAACGCCTAAAGAATTTGAAATTCTGCAATTATTAGCTGGTCGACCAAAACAAGTCTTTACTCGTGAGCATTTGTTAACCACTTTATGGGAAGATCCTTTTTATGGTGATGAGCGTACTGTAGATGCCCATATTAAAAAGCTTCGTCAAAAAATGGAAGCGTACGGTCCACAATTGATTCAAACGGTCTGGGGAGTAGGCTATAAATTTGATGAAACTGGTGTTTGATCATGAAATTGAACTTTTTTTACCAACAGATACTGAGCTTTCTGGTAGTGATTGGTATGACAATCGCTGCTATGGGGGTAACATTGTTTTCTTTTTCAAAGGACCAGGTGCTCCTTCGTCAAGAACAACAATTGAATGATATCGCGCATTTTATTTCCGGTCAGACCATTTCAAGTGAATTTTTAGCGACGATGGAACCTTTACTCGAGTCTTCCAATATGAAGTTATTTTACTTCAATGCGGATAATGAACTGGTATACCCACATAACAAAGCAGCCGTTGTACCAAATGACCAACTATCAAAAGAAGAAATGACAGCTTTGGAAAATGGTCATAATCTTGGTTTGCGAACCTTTGAAATGGGGATTACAGACAAGAATGGGGATGCGCTAGCCATCTTCATGCCACTAACGAATTCAGAGGATCAATCTTATGCGGGTTATTTAGCGATTGGGGTGCCATCTAGTCAATCAGATGCGGTGATTGACAATTTGATTCAAAATGTGGTCAAAGGGATAATGATCGCGCTCATTATTGCCGTTATCTTTTCAGTCATTATTGCCGGTTATCAAAATAAACGGATTCGCCGTATCCAAGAGGCTACGCAACAAATTGCACAAGGAGATTATTCAGTGCGTTTGGCTGTAAGTAATATTGATGAATTTGATGACTTGGCTACTGACTTCAACCAAATGGCAGTTGCGCTTGGTGAATCGGAAGTGGAAATTGACCGCCAAGAAAAAATTCGTCGCCAATTGATGATGGATGTTGCACATGAAATTCGAACACCTTTAACGACGATGATTGGTTTGCTAGAAGGACTTCGGCAGAAAGTAATACCGGAAGATAAGATTGATCGTAGTGTGGACTTGATGTATAAGGAAGCTAACCGGTTAAATCGTTTGGTGAACGAAAACTTGGATATTGAAAAAATTAGGGCTAATGAAATTGTATTGAATAAATCAACCTTTAATGCTGCAGAAGTGTTAAGGGATATTTCACTACAATTATCTGAAACAGCTAAAGCAAAACATACTAAATTTGAGATTGATATGGCAGATGAAGTGCCCATCTACGCTGATTATGACCGGTTCCACCAAATTATCTTTAATATCACTCAAAATGCGGTACAATTTACTAATTATGGCGAAATATTTATGTCTTGCACCTTTCAAGATGGCGAAACTTATATTAAAATAAAGGATTCAGGCATGGGGATGACGGAAGAACAGGTTGAAAATATCTGGGAGCGATTTTATAAGGCAGATATTTCTCGAAAGAATAATGAGTTCGGAGAATCTGGCTTAGGTTTATCCATTGTCAAGCAACTGGTTGAACTGCATCAAGCGACTATACATGTGGAAAGTGAAGCTGGTGTTGGGACAATCTTTACGTTGGTATTTTTCAACCGTGAAAAATTAGCAGAAAGAAATCAGGTCGAATAGTTTTAAAGCATCGACTGGTAATAAAAGGATTGAAGAAAGATGTATTTTTTAGGGCCGTTACTCACATGGTTAGAAGAGGTTTCTGCAGGTAGAATCTTAAATTTTCATTTAGTAGCGCTATCACTATTTAGCTTGGATAAAACGCTTTTGTATATGATTGCTTTATTGGTTATCCAGGCAGGAATCATTTTCTATAAACGGATGAAGAACGCAGATTATTCGATTGACTGGCTTAGAGAAGTCATTAAATTCACCTTTGCAACCTACATGATATTGTTGGTACATTTAACAGTATTACGTTATGATTGGCAATGGTGGCAGGCGACTTTTAATTTTGAACGGTCCCTGAGTGAATTAAATTGGGTACCACTTGTGGATACTATTAAGTTAAGAAATGGGTCTACATTTTCATATTGGTATAACTTCTTTGGAAATGTTGTTTGGTTTTTTCCCTTTGGTATGATGTTCCCTTATATTTTTCGGATGAAAGGGGCTTTCTTCATCACTTTATTTTGGGGATTATTATTTAGCGTATCAATTGAAACCATGCAATTTTATTTAGAAACAGGGGTTAGTCATATAGATGATGTCATTTTTAATGGCGCAGGGGTCATCATTGGCTATCTCATATATGATATTTTGAAATTAAGCAACAGATACATTAAAGGGAGAAAAATAAATGGTTAAAAAGAACGCACAATTACCAAAAAAGACATTACGTAAGTGGGCAACAACCCAAGTGGAAAAAGGACAAATCCTTTTAACTGAAAAAGATTTCGTAAACCCACCATCATTTACTGAAGGTGAATTGGTTGAAATCATTGGTATCGACCATGCATTCTTAGGATATGGCTACTTAGCCAAACAACATAAAGGTATCGGTTGGATTTTAACAAGAGATCAAAATGCGGATACAGGATTATTAGCTGATCTTGATTTTGTACAAGAAAAATTACAAGCAGCTAAAAATCAGCGTCAAACTTTGTTAATCGATGATATGACAACTGCCTTCCGTATTTTTAATGGTGAAGGGGATGGTATCGGTGGTTTCACAATTGATTGGTATGCAGGTTATGCCTTGATTCAATGGTATTCTGAAGGTATTTACCGTTATAAAGCCATTATTTTGGAAGCATTAAACAATGTATATCCTGAATTAAAAGGTATTGTTGGGAAAAACCGCTTCAACTTAGATGGTACGGGCACGAATAAGCAATCAGAAGTTTTAGCTGGTGATATTCCAGAAACATTAACTGTGCAAGAAAATGGGGTAAACTACATCGTACGACTTGATGATGGTTGGATGACAGGAATTTTCTTAGATCAACGAAATGTTCGTAATTATATTCAAACAGAAATTGCACCAGGTAAATCATTGTTAAACCTATTCTCATATACAGGTGCTTTTTCTGTGGCTGCAGCACTAGGTGGCGCAGCTGAAACCATGAGTGTTGATGTGGCAAAACGAAGCCTGCAACTGACAGCAGAACAGTTCCAGGCCAATGGGTTAGAGATTGGTGACCAACATAAAGTACGGGTTATGGATGTATTTAACTATTTAGATTATGCCAAAACACATGATTTACGCTTTGACATCGTGGTACTGGACCCACCGTCATTCTCACGTACGAAGAAACATACTTTTCAAGCCAATAAAGATTACCGGAAATTAGTTGCTTCAGCGTTAGCTATCCTAAATAAGGGTGGTTACTTAGTGAGTTCAACAAATGCCGCAAACATGACAAAAGAAGACTTTATTAAACAAATCGCTGAAGGTTCTGATGATGCTAACGTAGATATCATGCCAGTAGCTGACTTTGGTTTACCAGTAGATTTCCCGGCACCAAAAGGAAATCCAGAAAGTGATTACTTAAAAGTAGAGATCTTCCAAAAATTATAAATTTAGTAATATAAGTAGATAGTAGAGGGTTTATGGTAGTCATATCATATGCCCTCTTTCTATAACGAATAGTGAATAGATCATGCTTTTATTTTCTTGACTGAGTAAGCTATGATTAAACGTGACAAAGAGAAAAGATGCATAAATTTGGGTAAATTAAAAGGAAAGTATGGTGTTGTGTAATGGCCTATATTCATTTAAAGGATGTTGTAAAACAATATGGGACAGGGAATACGGCGATTTTAGCCAATGACCATGTGAATTTAGAAATTGAAGAAGGCGAATTTGTGGTGATTTTGGGACCATCTGGAGCCGGAAAATCAACCTTATTAAACATTTTAGGTGGTATGGATGCAGTAACTTCAGGTGAGGTGTTAGTAGCAGGAAAAAATATTGCTGCATACAATGAAGAAGGCTTAACAGACTATCGGCGTGATGAGGTGGGATTTATTTTCCAAAATTATAACTTAATTCCTAATTTAACGGCCATTGAAAATGTGGAAGTATCAGAAGAAATTTCAGATAATTCACTTGCAGCTAAGGAGGCCTTACAAGGGGTAGGGTTATACCATCGTAAAGACAATTTCCCATCACAATTATCAGGCGGAGAGCAACAACGCGTATCTATCGCTCGGGCAATTGCCAAAAACCCCAAGTTACTCCTTTGTGATGAACCAACTGGTGCCTTAGATTATGAAACCGGGAAAAAGGTTTTAGGCTTTCTACAAGACTTAACCAATGAACAGGGGACAACAGTTGTTGTCATTACCCATAACCAAGCGATTGCACCGATGGCTGACCGTGTCATCAAAATCAATGACGGAGCTGTTTCATCGCAAACATTAAATGCGCAACCAGTGCCAATTCAAGATATTGAATGGTAGGAGGTAGTGGATGAAAAATAAAAAAATATGGTTGGATGGTTTTCGTGAGATTAAACATACGCTTGGACGATTTTTAGCGCTTCTATTGATTATTGCACTAGGCACAGGGTTCTTTGTGGGCATTCGAGTTGCTGCGCCTGATATGATTGCAATTGCTGATAAGTACTTTAACCAAACCAACTTAGAAGATATGTCTATTCAATCCACAATGGGTTTGAATGAAGATGACCTAGCTTTATTAGAGGATGTTCAAGATATTGAATATATACCATATGCCTATGTTGATCGGCAA
This sequence comes from Aerococcus sp. HMSC10H05, assembly GCF_001806975.1. Classification (NCBI taxonomy): domain Bacteria; kingdom Bacillati; phylum Bacillota; class Bacilli; order Lactobacillales; family Aerococcaceae; genus Aerococcus; species Aerococcus sp. HMSC10H05. The sequence continues at coordinate 14,714 of NZ_KV787009.1, read as the reverse complement.
ATAGCAGTCAGTGACGACTTGGTACGTTTCTATCCAAATTTCAATGATATGACGGATATCAACCAATTTGATGTACAAGAGGGACGACTACCGAAAGCAAACGATGAGATAGCGATTGACCTACAATTGGTAAAAGGTAATCCGGATGCCTATCAGATTGGCCAAGAAGTAACAATGACTGATTTAGGTGTGGATAGTGATCAAGAAACAGACGAGTTACCACAATTATCAGGAGACCAGTTCACAATTGTTGGTTACGTCAATACGCCGCTTCAAATCTCCAATATTAGTCGTGGCGCTTCTGCGATCGGAGATGGGCAATTAAACGGTTTTGCAGTTGTAGCGCCTAATGCCATTACAGGTGATACTTACACCAATATCGCTATTGATGCGACTGCAGTTGATGACTTAGAAGCGTATTCAGATGAATATGACCAAGTCATTGCAGATAAACAAGCTGAAATAGAGGATATTTTTGTTGACCGGCCAAGGGAAATTTATCAAGAAAAAGTAACAGAAGCTGAATCAGAAATTGCCTCTGGACAAGAAGAAATTGCTTCCGCTAGGTCAGCATTAACTTCTGGTGAAAATGAATTAAAGCAAGCACAATCAGAAATTGATGCAGGTCAAGATGACTTGGACCAACAACAAAGTCTAGTTGAAGCGCAATTACCAGAAGGCGTATCCTTAGAACAAGCGGGTATGTCTAGTGTGGCCGCTCAGTTAGAAGCTGGCCAATCCAGTCTAGATGCTGCCCAAAGTGAACTTAACCAAGCTAGAAGTGACTATGAAAGTGAAAGCCAAGCAGCAGAAACGTCTCTATCTAGCGCTGAATCTCATATCTCTGATGCTGAATCAACAGTAGCCGATTTGAGTGAGCCTACTTATTCAATCAATGACCGTTCTAGCGTGTCAGGATATACAGCTTGGGAGAATAATGCAGACAACATGGCAACAATTGGCCAAGCATTTCCTATTATTTTCTTCCTGATTGCAGCCCTCTAGTATCCTTCACCAATATGCAAAGAATGGTGACCGAGCAACGCGTACAAATCGGTACATATAAAGCTTTAGGTTATAGTTCACGTACAATTCAAACTAAATATCTTATGTATGCAGGTTCAGCGGCTATTTTAGGGATGGTTATTGGGATTGCTATTGGTAACTACTTGTTCCCTAATATTATCGTATCAGCCTTTGCCGAGACGGTCGCCTTACCGGGCATTATTTATACATGGCAATTTGTAGATATTTCGTTTGCAGTAGGTATATCCTTATTCACAACTGTTGTACCGGCTTGGTTAACAACTAGGACTACCCTAAATGAGAAAACGGCGCGACTATTACAACCAGCAACAGGTAAGAATGGTCAGCATATTTTTCTTGAAAGATTTAAAGGCTTCTGGTCCCGTTTAAGCTTCCAAAGCAAAATTACTTGGCGGAATATCTTCCTCTATAAGGGGCGTAATTTAATGACGATTATTGGTGTCGCTGGCTGTGCCATGTTGATTGTGACTGGATTTGGTTTATCTGACTCTATTTCTGGTTTACCAGATGAACAATTCAACCAGGTGAAAATGTATGATGGTAGCATCTCATTAAATATGGATGCTAACCAAGAAGACCGGGACCAAGTGATAAGTGACTTAACCGATAATGATAACGTTGAAGATGTCTTACCTTTAACCCAAAATATCTTGATGACAGATGATGAAACAATTACCCAACAAATCGTGAGTGTCATGGCATTCAAATCTGACAGTCATTACCGTGATTATTTCCAAATGCAAGAGCTAGATACAGAAAATCAACTGTCTCTTTCAGAAGATGGTATCCTAATTACCGCTAAATTAGCCTCCTTACTTGGCGTACAAGCAGGGGACACTGTGACATTAATTGATACCAATAATGATCCTTATACATTTTCTGTAAAAGGGGTCATCACCAACTATCTAGGTCATGAAATATACATGACAGACACTTACTATCAAACAGTATTTAGTGAAGAAAGTGAAAACAATACAGCGCTGGTCCAATTTGAGAATAATCTATCCACAACAGACCAAACGCAAATCATGGATCAAGTAAAAGACGAAACCGGTGTGATTGGCACTAGCTTGAATGCAAGTCAAATTAGTGATTTTAAAGATACCTTGTCAGCACTTGACTTAGTGACAGTCGTCTTAGTCATTTCTGCAGGAGGATTAGCATTTATTGTCCTATATTCATTAACGAATATTAATGTATCTGAGCGAATGCATGAGCTGGCGACGATTAAAGTACTGGGCTTTAGGTCGGTTGAAGTGAGTATGTATGTCTACCGAGAAACCTTAATCTTAACCGTGATTGGGATTATTATTGGGGACATTTTAGGATATAATCTCCTAAGCTACATTTTAAATACGGTAGCCATTGACCAAGTATTCTTCCCGATAGTCATCTTACGGCAATCTTACCTATATGCAAGTTTAATTACTTTAGCTTTTTCAATTGTGGTGATGATCTTTATGCACTACAAACTGAAGAAAGTAGAAATGGTTTCAGCCTTAAAAGAAGAGGATTAATCTATACAACTTTGGCGGTGTGGCATTTTGGTCACACCGTTATTTTTTCTTTGATATGTAGATTAACTTGAGGGTAGGTGTAGCAATCGCTTGATGAATTATATGAAGAGATAGGGGTATTAATGAAATCGTCCGTTCAAGTAATACGTTTTCAATAAGAAAATGATAGGAAAAGCTTTCTTGGCAATATTTGACAGGTCTTAATAAAGATTATAAAATGGGTGGGACTGATAGCTGTATTTAGATATTTGGGAGATAATAATGTTGATGAATAGGGTAGCAATTGTTGTTGAACCAGTGACAAAAGACCAGTCTGGCGAAATTCGCGTTTTAGTGGATCAAATGGTCTATAAGGCAAAAAGTGCAATTCCTGATGGCGAATTCGTTCAAAATGAATTGGTTAAGATTTGCCGCATTGAAGACGACATCGCATACTGTCAGCGTGGTATGCTAGATAATCAGTATGATCAAGATATTAATGTTTCTTTAGGTAGTTAAACTTTTTAATATGATTTTATATGAAGCAGTTTTCCGTTATAGGAGACCTGCTTCTTTTTTTAGGCGAAATATCAAACCTTGTTAATGAATGTCAGTGAAATACTAGTTGAAGAGGTATCGAATGAAGTTGTAGCAGGAGGTGATGACCCATATAAAAAATGAAAGATGGCTCTCTCTATTAAACGAGAAACTGCCATCTTTTTTGCTATGTATGATTTAAAAATGTAATAGTCATTTAATGTTATGCTAAACCTAAGATATTGATTAATAAAGGGATAGTGGCAACTGAAGCTAAGGTTGATAAGAAGACATAATTAGTTGAGAATGTAATGTCTCCTTTGTATAGTAAGGCATATGAAGTGGCAACTGCTGGACCGGGTGTTGAAATCGTCACAATCAAGGTAGAAAGAATCAATTCATTACTGATAAAATGACGGAATATCAGAAAAATAATTATTGGTAAAGCAATCATTTTAATGGCCATTAACAAGTATACACGACCATCCGTAAAAGCATGTTGGATATTGGAATGGGCAATTGCCATCCCAATAACCATCATGGCTAAAGGTGTTGTTGCAGCGCCGACCATAGCCATCGTTTCTTCAAGGATAGATGGCAACTGCCAACCCATTAGGAAGAAGATTAAAGCAGCTAATCCTGCTAAAAATCCTGGTGAAAGGAAAAGTTTTTTCGCTAATTGACCTGGATTTAAATCAGTATCATTACCGCGGCTCATCGCCCAAACCCCAAAGCTATAGATAAAAAGATTCGTAGGGATATTCACTAAAGATGCATAGAACATAGCGCCAGGCCCGTATAATGCGAGAATTAAAGGAAGCCCCATGAAACCGTTATTTTGAAAAACAGTAAGAAACTGGACAGTGCCAATCATGCTTTTGGGTGCCTTTAATAGTTTGGGAACAAAGAAAGACGAAACAATAAAAATAAACCAAGTGGTAAAAGCGATAATGAGAAAGTTGATAGCATCGCCTTTTGTACCTAAATCACCGGATGAGTTGATAGTAGATAAGATTAAAGCGGGTGCTGTAACTACAGTAATCATTTGCGCCATGTCACTTTGAATGTGGTCACTGAATATTTGTTGTCGTTCAGCAACAAATCCAATAAACATAATCATCACCAAAATCATCATTTGAATGATAGATGTCATAACTTCACTCCTCCATTTGTATTCACCTAAGTATAGCAAAGCTTTTATACATGTTTTCTAAATAGCATCGAAAATATATAAATGAGTAAAAAGAAGCAAAAAAAGGATTGATAAAAGCGGTTACAGTCAATTTAGGGGGTATTTTTGATAGATTTAAAATTAAATGATAAAATGATTAAAATAAAGCTTTATTATTAGAATTTAATTTGGTATATTATAATCAACTCAGAAAAACGAAAGGAGCGAGGTACCATGAATAAAGAACAATCAATGGCTGTTTGGGCCTCAAGCCCCATTCGTATTTCTTATACAACGTTATTACCTTTATTAGCTTAGTTAGGGTTCTACAATAAGATGTAGGGTCCTTTTTCTCATGAAATATGGGCCTAGCTAATTAGCCAGTGGCTCGTGTTTCACGAAGTACTGGCTTTTTTATTTGGTTCAATTTAGGCTAATCAAAATGGTTATTAACGAAAATATAGAGATATTTTTTGAGGGTGGGCATGTCTTTTTTCTGATGAATGGTTAAAGGATATCTAAAAAATCAATCGTTAAAAAAATTAGTGGATATACTAGGAGGTATTTTAATGAATATTAAAGGTATGAAACGTTTCTCGGTGATGTTGCTTTCCACAATAGTCATTGCGGGTTGTGGAAATTTAACACAAACATCTAGCTCAAATTCTATTACCAGTTCAGATACGATTAAAATCGGTGGGAACTTTGAACTTACGGGTTCAGCAGCGGGTTACGGTAATGATATTAATAACGGAGCTAAGCTGGCTGTTGAAGAGATCAATGAAGCAGGTGGTATCGACGGGAAACAAATTGAATATGTTGAAGCAGATAATAAATCGGATGCCAACGAATCTGCATCTGCTGCTGCACGTTTGATTGATGAAGAAGGTGTATCAGCTATTGTTGGGCCTTCGTTAACAGCTAACTATCAAGCACAAATTAATGCGGCAACACAAGCGCAAGTGCCTTTCATCGGACCAGCGGTAACCAGTGATGGTGCAACTTTAGATGCAAACGGTGAAGCATATGCATATGGATTCTCAGTAGCCTTTCTAAACTCTTTCCAAGGAGGGGCGATTGCACGTTTTTCAAATGATCAAGGTTATGAAACTGCAGCCGTTATGCAAGATAACTCTTCAGACTATGGACAAATTTTGTCAGACGAGTTTAAAGCAGCTTTTGAGGGGGATGTAGTAGCAACTGAATCTTACGTAGCAGGGGATACGGACTTCTCTTCTATCTTGACGAATATTAAATCTTCAAATCCAGATGTAATCTTCATCGCAGGTTACTATACTGAAGCAGGAACAATTATTAAACAAGCCCGTGAAATGGGTATCGAAGCGGCAATTGTTGGACCAGATGGTTTAGCATCAGAAGAGTTGAGCTCATTGGCTGGCGAAGAGAATATGAATGATATTTACTTTGTTTCTCACTTTGCTTCTGATGAAGATGCCTCACTAGCTTCAAAAGAATTCTCAGCAGCCTTCCAATCTGCTTATGGTAAAGCACCTGATGAGTTTGCTGCTTTAGGTTATGATGCAGTTTACCTATATGCAAATGCAGTAGAAGAAGCTGAGTCTGAAGATAACCAAGCGATTGCTGAAGCTTTAGCCAATACTACCGATTTCCAAGGGGTAACAGGTGCGATTACAATGAAAGATGATCATACGCCAAATAAAACAGCTTACATCCAAGAAATTCAACATAACGAAGTAGTTGGCTCAACAGCGGTAGCGCCAGAATAATTTTTAGTACTTTTGCTTTGTTAAAAAGATTATACGAATTTTCTAGCATTTTTTTAATAAAGACCTTGTAACTGTTATAAAACTCTGATATATTAATAGCAACTCATTAAGAACAAATTAGAAAGGCGGTGAAGCAAGATGAAAACAACTGTAAAACAATCCTATAATGTGAATAGTCTTGTTTCACTAACTTATGCCAACATTATTATTATTATTAACTAGGGAGGATTCTACAAATATGTAGGGTCCTATTTCTCGTTGAAGAGGGCCTTGGTTAGAACGACGGTCCTTTAGGGGCTGTCGTTTTTTTTTATAGAAAATAATAATTGAGCACTAGCGTTTAAATGTGAGTCAAAAACGAAATAAAAAATATCGTTCTGGGGAGGACATATAGATGAAATTTAAAAAAATAGCTTTAACTTTACTTTCGGCTGTCACTTTAGCAGCATGTGGTGCAGCAACATCTACTAACAATTCAGGAGCATCAACGACTGGAGATAACGAAACTTTCAATGTTGGTGGTAACTTCGGTTTATCAGGTGCATTTTCTGCTTATGGTACGGCGATTAATGATGGTGCAGCATTAGCCTTTAAAGAGATTAATGAAAATGGTGGTGTATTAGGTAAAGAAGTTAACTACATTTCTGTAGACAACAAGTCAGATGCGACAGAATCTACTACACAAACTGCTCGCTTGATTGATGAAGAGAATATCTCTGTTTTAGTTGGTTCAGATACAACAGGATCGACTGAAGCCCAAATTCAAACAGCGACAGCTTCTAGTGTGCCAGTTGTTGCACCAGCAGCTACAGGTGATTCATTAACAATGGACAGTTCTGGTAATGTATTAGAATATGTATTCCGTGTGCCTTTCCAAGATGCTTTCCAAGGTGCTGTATTAGCAGAATTTGCTAACCAAGAAGGTTATGAAACAGCAGCAATTATCCAAGATAACTCATCTGACTATGGTCAAAATTTAGCAGCAGAGTTCGATGATATTTTTGATGGCGAAATTGTGGGTACAGAATCATATGTATCAGGGGATACAGACTTTAATTCCATTTTAAATAATGTAGCTTCCAAAAAACCTGATGTAATCTTTATTGCTGGTTACTATACTGAAGGTGGTTCTATTGTAAAACAAGCTCGTGAAAAGGGGATTGAATCAGCAATTCTAGCACCAGACGGTTTCGGAGCAGAAGAATTTGTTGAATTAGCGGGTGCTGGTAACGTAAATAACTTCTACTACACAGCACACTATACAACTGGTGAAGGTGCAACAGACAAAACAACAGAATTCGTCCAAGCATTTAAAGAAGAATATGGTTCAACACCTAATATGTTTGATGCTTTAGGATACGATGCAGCATACTTAGTAGCAGACGCAGCAGAACGTGCTGGTGAAGATGATCGTCAAGCAATTACAGATGCCTTAGCAGAAACAACTGATTTTGAAGGTGTAACAGGTACATTCTCAATTGATGAAGACCACAACCCAGTAAAAACTGCTTATATCATTGAAATGGAAAATGGGGAAGAAGTAGCCACTTCAGCAGTAACCCCAGATAGCTTGGCGAACTAAGGTGTTTTTGTCACATTGACGCTTTTTAAAATTAAAATAAAATTAAAATTAAATTGCTTTTTATAGAGAACCATCTTATACTAATGTTAGTCTTATCTTTATTGTTCCAAATATAAAATTTGGAGGAATGAATGATGAAAATGAAAAAGATGCTTTTAACAATGGGTTCTTTAATGATGCTAGCGGCCTGTGGTTCAGTGACGCAAACATCTAATCAAGCAAGTTCAACTAGCGAAAGTACTGAAGATACTATCAAGATTGGTGGGAACTGGGACTTATCTGGTGCTGGTGCAGCCTATGGTGGCCCAGCGAATGAAGGGGTTAAGTTAGCTTTTAAATTAGCGAATGAAGCTGGTGGCATAAACGGTCAATCAATCGAATATGTAGAAGGTGATAACCGTACTGATCCCAATGAGTCTGCCAATACGGCAACCCGCCTAATTGATGAAGAGAATGTAAAAATGATTATCGGGCCAGCAACAACAGGTGCATTTGAAGCACAAATTCCAACTGGAACCAATGCTCAAATCCCAATGATTGCGCCAGCTGCAACGGGTGACACACTTACAGTTGATAGTTCTGGTAATACATTAGATTATGTTTTCCGTGTAGCTTTCCAAGATGCTTTCCAAGGTTCAGCACTTGCGAGTTTTGCTAATGGTGAAGGTTATGAAACTGCTGCAATTATCCAAGATAATTCAACTGATTACGGACAGCACTTATCTGCTACGTTTGAAGAAGAGTTTCAAGGTAATATTGTAGCAAACGAGTCATATATTGCAGGTGATTCTGACTTCAATTCAATCCTCAATAATATTGCTTCTAACGATCCGGACGTTATCTTTATAGCTGGTTACTATTCAGAAGGTGGGCCAATCGTTAAACAAGCGCGTGAAAAGGGAATGGATGCAGTTATTTTGGCACCAGATGGTTTTGGTAGCCAAGAGTTTATTGATTTAGCTGGTGCAGAAAATGTGACCGACTTCTATTACACTTCCCACTATACAACAGGGGAGGGTGCAACAGATGTAACGGCGACATTCATAGAAGCCTATGAAGCTGAATATAGTAAAACACCAGATATGTTTGCTGCTCTAGGTTTTGATGCTGCTAATTTAGCAATCGATGCGATTGAACGTGCAGGATCAAGCGATCCAGCAGCAGTAACAGCTGCAATTGCAGAAACTGACGAATTTTCGGGTGCAACCGGAACATTCTCATTTGATGACCAACATAATCCAATCAAGACCGCTTATATTCTAGAAATGCAAGATGGTGAAGTTGTAGGTACAACTACAATCTCTCCTGAAGACATTGTGAGTGAATAAGTAGTCTGACCATTTAATAAAAACAAATTTGGGAAGTTCTAGATAAAATGCAAACTTTGTACACGTTTGTCTTTTGAAAGCTAGGACTTCCCTTATTTTATGGATGAAAATGAGGATACAAAGCGTTAATAGTGCCAAAAATATGATGAACTCAAAACTTAATTAGAAAATTATTAAAAAATATTGCATAAAATTTGGCATATTCTTATAATGAAACCAGTCTTAAACTTATGGCATTTGCGGTAACTTGGTCTATTTTCTATTTATAGGGAGGCGCATTTAATCTTATAAGATTAAATGTGACATGATCAATTAAATGATGTAGCCATAATGATAAACAAACATCAAATATATTGGATTATATTTGTAGTGAGTGAGCTCACGTGTATTTAGAAAAAGGAAAAGGAAGTGAAATAAATGGAGATGTTTTTGCAACAGCTTGTAAACGGACTCTCTTTGGGTAGTATTTATGCCCTTATGGCTTTAGGTTATACAATGGTATACGGCATTATCGGCTTGATTAACTTCGCGCATGGTGATGTTTATATGGTTGGGGCCTTTTTTGGATTTTGGTTAATTACGGGATTAGGGATGAATATCATTCCTGCACTTATTTTAACCATGATTTTTACAGCAATTTTAGGGGTAATTATTGAGCGAGTGGCATACAAACCTTTACGTAAATCCACACGTATTGCAGCCTTAATTACAGCAATTGGGGTATCTTACCTATTACAAAACTTTATGATTTACTTTGTGGGACCAGAAGTTCGTGCATTCCCCACATCATTACCAAATTTATCATTGGATTTAGGTTTATTCACGATTTCCACCCAACAAGTGGTGATTTTCATTGTAACAATTATTTTGATGATTGCCTTACAATATATTGTTCGTCAAACAAAAATGGGTCAAGGTATGCGCGCAGTATCGGTAGATGCTGATGCAGCACGTTTAATGGGGATTTCCGTAGATAATATCATTTCCTTTACTTTCGCTATTGGCTCAGCATTAGCTGGTGCTGGTGGGGTATTAGTAGGTATTTACTATAACTCTATTTCGCCAACTATGGGACTAACACCAGGTATTAAAGCGTTCGTAGCCGCAGTATTAGGGGGGATTGGTTCAATTCCTGGAGCCATGCTAGGTGGTATTTTTATCGGAGTTGTTGAATCAATGGTTTCAATGATCGGTTTATCAACCTGGCGAGATGCAGCTGTTTACCTAATTTTAATTATTGTTCTAGTCTTTAAACCTAGCGGATTGTTAGGTAAAGGCACACAAGAGAAAGTATAGGAGGATTATGATGAAAAAAGAATCATGGGCAAAGAACTTCTTTACTAAATCTACAATAACATGGATTTGTATGATTTTAGGATTATTCTTCATAATCATGGCAACCTATTTAATGGGATTAGTAACGTCGTTCTATCAAAATATTATGATCACAATTGGCATTAATATGATTTTGGCTGTCGGCTTAAACTTGGTAGTTGGTTATGCGGGTCAATTCTCGCTTGGGCATGCTGGATTTATGGCGATTGGGGCATACGTAGGTGCTATCCTTTCAATGCGTATTCCAGGGCCTATTGGCTTCTATGCAGGTATGGCAGCTGGAGCTGTTTTAGCGGCAGTTGTTGCTTTGATTGTAGGTGTGCCAACGCTACGCTTGAAAGGTGACTATCTAGCTATCGCTACGCTAGGGGCTTCAGAAATTATCCGTATTATCATTCAAAACTTAGAAATTACCAACGGCGCAGCAGGTATTTCAGGTATTCCAATGAACGTTACTTGGATTACTTTATTTATCATTATCGTTTTAACAACATTATTAATTGTAAACTTTATTCATTCTAGTCCAGGACGTGCAACAATTGCTGTTCGGGAAAATGAAATTGCTGCTGAATCTGTTGGGGTAAAAACAACTAAATATAAAATTATTGCTTTCGTAATTGGTGCTATTACTGCATCAATCGCTGGTACTTTATATGCTGGTTACTTCTCAGTAATCAATCCATCACAATTTACTTTCCAACGTTCAATCGATGTTTTAATTATCGTTGTATTCGGGGGTATCGGTTCAGTGACAGGTTCATTTGTTGCGGCAATCGCCTTGGGTCTACTAAACTCAGTACTAGCGCCTTTAGGTCAATTGCGTATGGTTGTATATGGTATTGCGATTATTGCCATAATGGTATTTAAACCATCTGGATTGATGGGGGATTTTGAATTACAATTTAGCAAATTATTGAACCGTAAGAAGAAAACATCAGATAAAAAGGAGGCGTAACCATGTCATTATTAACGATCAAAGATTTAAATAAAAATTTTGGCGGGTTAGCCGCTGTATCAAATGTAAATATCGAATTAGAAAAGAATGAATTAGTTGGTTTAATCGGCCCTAATGGTGCAGGTAAAACGACTTTATTTAACTTATTAACTGGTGTTTATGCGCCGAGTTCAGGGGAAGTAAAATTATCAACTAACGAAGGTGAAGTTGTATTAAATGGTAAAGAGCCAAGTGAAATCAACCGTTATGGTTTAGCTAGAACCTTCCAAAATATCCGCTTATTTGGTAGTTTGACTGTTTTAGATAATGTGTTAGTTGCCTTACACACAAAACACGGGGCTAGTTTCTGGTCAAGTGTATTACGTACGCCAGGTTATTATAAGAATCGTGAAGAACTGAGAGAACGCGCGATTGAATTGCTAAGCATTTTTAATCTACAAGATTTACAATATGAAAAAGCGAAAAACTTACCATATGGGCAACAACGTCGGCTAGAAATCGTCCGTGCTTTGGCTACTGAGCCAAAAATCTTATTTTTAGACGAACCTGCAGCTGGTATGAACCCTAATGAAACAGCAAACTTAACAGAGTTAATTCGTCAAATTCAAAAGGATTTCGATATTACAGTTGTGCTTATTGAGCATGATATGTCCCTTGTTATGAATGTATGTGAGCGTATCTATGTATTAGAATACGGCAAATTAATCGCCCATGGTACACCTAGCGAAATCCAAAGTAATCCGGCTGTTATTAAAGCATACTTAGGAGGCGAGTAAAATATGACAATGTTACAGGTAAAAGATTTGAAAGTCTCATACGGTATGATTGAAGCGATTAAAGGCATTAACTTTGAAGTAAATCAAGGTGAGATTGTGTCCTTGATTGGCTCAAATGGTGCAGGTAAATCCACAACTCTACGGACAATTTCAGGAATTAAACCAGCTAAAAGTGGTCAAATTCTTTACGAAGGACAAGATATCCTAAAATCCAACGCAATGAAGATTGTACAGGCAGGTATATCTCAAGTACCTGAAGGGCGTCACGTATTTAAAGGGATGTCAGTTAAGGAGAACCTTTTAATGGGCGCTTACACGCGTAAAGACCGTGATGGGTTAAAAGAAGATATGGAAAAGTCATTTGAATACTTCCCAATCATTAAAGAGCGTTTAAACCAAGACGCAGCGACTTTATCAGGTGGGGAACAACAAATGGTTGCCATGGCAAGAGCTTTAATGGCTAAGCCAAAATTATTATTGTTAGATGAGCCATCAATGGGATTAGCGCCACTATTCATCCAACAAATCTTTAATATTATTGAAGAAATCAATGCAGCTGGTACAACAGTGCTACTGATTGAACAAAATGCCAAGCAAGCGTTAAGCATTTCTGACCGTGCTTACGTGATGGAAACTGGTAAGATTTTATTATCAGGAACTGGTCAAGAATTATTAACTTCTGAGAAAGTACAAGAAGCTTATCTTGGTGGGGCATTGGGATAGATTATATATTCTTAATATAAGCGTTGAGTAATCGTAATGGTTTACTCAACGCTTTTTATGTATAATGCAAGGAAAATGGCCCAATTATGGTCCAAAATAAGAGTTTTGCAAGGGAGGTGACAATATTTTGGCAAAGAAAAAGAAGCAAAGAAAGCGCAGATTAACTGGTTGGCAAGGTTGGTTCAAAGGATGGCGACGGACATTTAGAAAGGCCTTCAAAAAAATAAAACCTAAAAAAACACGATATATCTCAAAGAAAAGACGGGCACAACGTCGTAAAGAAATATGGTTAGGCACAATTGCAATTCTTGGTTTAATGCTCTTTTTCCTTCTACAAGACCAACAAGGGGTACCTTCATCAAGCGAGACGTCTAGCTCAGAGATAGATATTGTGTATACAGACCAGGAATTTGTGGATTTAATTGGCCAGTATGCCGTCACTGAATATCCAAATTCTCACGTATTGCCAAGTATTGTGACCGCTCAAGCAATATTGGAATCTAATTTTGGTAAAAGTCAATTATCTAGCAATTATTTTAATTTATTTGGGCGTAAATCGTATAATCCAAACGATCCAAGTGTAGATCTACCCACCAAAGAATTTGTGAATGGGCAATATATAACTGTGGATGAACCGTTTCGGGTTTATCAGTCTTGGGAAGAGTCAGTGGCTGATCATGGACGGTTACTTGCAAATGGTACGTCTTGGAATGACACACACTATGATAGCGTCTTGAATGCAAGTTCCTATCAAGAGGCAGCCTATGCCTTACAAGAAGCAGGATATGCTACAGACCCTAATTATGCGGAATCTTTAATCGATGTGATAGAAAGATACGAACTAACTCGATTTGACGACCAAGTCCAATAGCTTTAGTGGAAGAAAATTCATTTGCATTGGTTACTGTTCAAGTGTATTATAAAAGATGAACAATATTTCGGTATATTGTACTTTTTATAGGGGGTAGAACTGTGGCAAAGAGTAAGAGCTATAAGGACATTGCGTATCAGTACCTAAAAGAACAAATCGATAGTAATTTGCTATTACCAGACACGCACTTAAAAGAAGTGGAGATTGCAGAAACGTTAGGCATGAGTCGTACGCCGGTTCGAAAAGCCATGGCACAACTTGCTGAGGAAAATTATGTTCGTATTGAACAATATAAAGGGGCAGTAGTGGCGAAAAATGCACTAAACGCACGAGCGATTGTAGAACGTCTACAATTTATTGAATTGTTAACGATGAATCTCTTCCAGCAAATGCAGAATAAAGATGTCCAAGTAGAAATTGAGCGCGTTGAAGAACTGAAACAAAAAATTTCTGAATCACTTGCAGCATATGACTTGGAAACTTACTTTGATACTGAATTCAAAATGTTTACCTACTTGGTATCCTTTTATCCGAACTCATACTTCAGACAGGTTACCTTGAATACAATTCAACCCCTGCATGAATTGTACATAAAAGAAGCGAAGGAAGATCACTCAACCTTCAAACGTGAAGCAAATGATTTGAAAGAAATCTATCCAACGATGTTGGAAGCTTTAGCACATAAGGATTATGCGATGGCGCGTAAGCAAGCTCGGATTTGGATAAACCAATTAATTCTTTATCAAATCAACAAATAATGAAGACAGACGAATCTTAAAGGGTTCGTCTTTTCTTATGACATCAGCCACTACATTAGTCTTCCGGTTTATGAGCGAGTTGGTGCTTTAGCACTTATTCGCTTAAATGCGTTAGCAGTTGTTGAGCTAAGCGGTCTCGCTCGCACCTTGTTAGTCGAGCTCTCCAGAACAGTCAGGGCTCCGCTTCAGATATAGGGTACGTGATGTGCCATCACTTCTCCTATATCTTCCATCGTCTCCTGCCTTAACGCTCTGTATCACATCCTGTTTAATCGGGTTCGCTCGACCAGCTCAAGTCCACTTCAGACTAACTTGTAGCTGATTGCATCAGCCACTACATTAGTCTTCCAGTGTTGTTGAGCTAAGCGGTCTCGCTCGCACCTTGTT